>QFQB01000095.1 GCA_003241475.1 Micavibrio aeruginosavorus | reverse complement strand
CTTAAGTATATGTAAATTAAGGAGTTTTCAGCCGCTTTTTTTTGCGCCTCCTGAACCCAGAAAGCGGGAAGCTCTCTGCCTGACGCCAAAAATACGGCCATGCCTTTTAATAATGTCCTTGTGGATAAGTTTGCCGGTTTCGCCTCGGACAGCATGTCTCCATAATAAAGTCCGAGGTCTGCGGCGTTCATCGGGCCGTGCAAAGCCGATTCGAGATAGGGCCATTGTGGCTCTGCGGCGTGGATCGCTTTCGCTTTGACCCAGTTTTCATCGCGGGCAATGGCCGTGGTGTAGTATTTCAGGCCGCGTTTATCCGCCTCGATGGTGATAATTGCCTTGGCGGAATCGGGCAGAGCGCGGTCCAAAAGGAAATAGGTCAGCAGTTTCGAGGGTGTTTTCGACAAGACGGCGTCGGATAGCCCGTCGTAACGGATTTTACTGTTGGCTAACAGGAATGCGCGCTCTAGATCCGACATCTTCATAAGCGCCGGCGTGTTCGAGGCCGCAATGCTGTAAGTTTCAGTATTATAGATCGACTGCAAAACCGCACTGTCTTTAAAAGTCGGATTTTTGCCAAGCCCCATTGTTACAGAGCAGGCCTTGTCCATCGTGGCAAAGAATTTATCGGCCGGATATTTGGAGGAAAATACTTTTTCTTCAAGGCAGGCCGTGGCGAGATCGTCGCGCATGACAAGCAAAAGCATGCCGAGCTGTGTAATGGACACGTCATACGGCTCTTCCGCCTTTTGTGTGTAAAGATCCCAGGCATCGTCATAAAGTCCCATTTCCATGAGCTTTTTGATGCGTTGTATTAGGATATCATTGCCCCGGAGCGGGCCGATATCATTGACCAGAAGGCTTGCATCGGTTTTCGTGAGCAACAGACGGCGTTGCAAGGAGAGCAGGGCGCGCAGTTTGGGCTGTTCGGGTAAGCGGGCCAGTTCATACTCGATCTCGGAGCGTTTCTGGCCTTTCCACAATGTCTTTTCCAGTGCGCCTTCCTTGAAGGTGCTGATGATCCCCGTGCCTTCGACTTCCGGCCAATCCACGGGAGGCTTTTCTGCAATTTTCTCTGCCTTAGCAGATTCGTCTTCGGTCGCCTCCTCTTTCGGCTCTTCTTTTACAGGCTGTTCCTCGGCGGCTTTCTTGTTGATGGTCTGTTTTACAGGCGCCTTCTCCTCATCACGGGCGTGCGCACCAGAAACAGACAAAACAAAAGAAAGGCAGAGCAGGGCGAAAAAACGCATAGTGGTATATTTCCGTATGGTTATTGAGCGGAGCCGGCGAGCGGAACATTGACCGTGATTTCTTGTTGTTCGACTGGTACGTCGACCAGCGCAAGATAGGCAAAGCCGCCCCCGACGATCAGGACAAGGGCAAGAAGCAGGATTTTAATGAAGCCGAATTTCATAGGTGCTTTAAACTCCAGATAGTGGGGTTGGGATTGCGGATATGACCATAATTAACCAATGTCCCCTTGGCAATCAGCCATTTCCTTTTTTCCTCGCATCGTGGCATAACAACAACGATGAGCGGTGAAATCAGGATCATAGAGGCCAATCTGCAAAAACCCATTGTCATGGTAGGGCTTATGGGGGCAGGCAAAACCAAAATCGGCGGACTATTGGCCGAAGCGCTGGCCATTCCTTTCATTGATGCAGATGCTGAAATAGAAAAGGCGGCTGGCTGCACGATCGCGGAAATGTTCGACCGGCACGGCGAACCTGCGTTTCGCGATCTGGAGCGCAAGGTTATCGCGCGGCTTCTTTCCAATGAATTAAAAGTCATTGCGCCCGGCGGCGGCGCCATGATGAATGCGGAAACGGCCAAATTATTTGAAGAAAAAGCATTGGTAATCTGGCTCAAGGCCGATCTGGACACGCTGGTGGAGCGAACGGGGCGCAATTCAAAGCGTCCGCTTTTGAAAAATGGCGATCCGCGCGAAATCCTGCAAGGATTGATGGAAATCCGCTATCCTGTTTATGAGCATGCCGATCTTACGGTTGAATCAAGCTCGGCCGAACCTGAAGTGACATTGCAAAGAACAATACAGATGCTGGAAAAACATCTGGAAAAAACGAAAGTATAAATCATGGCCAAACCCATCACTGTGCCTGTTGATCTCGGCGATCGCTCTTACAAAATCCATATCGGCGAGGGGGTGCTGGATAAGGCTATGGAATTCCTGCCGTTCGATTTGAAAGGACGAAAGGTTTTTATTCTTCACGATAAAAATGTTGCTTCACATGCCGAGCGGCTGGCTACATCCTTGAAGGCGGACGGAATAAAATTTCTGGCCGTCGAAGGCGGTGAACAGGCTAAATCCTTTGGGCAACTGCAGATCGTAACCGACTGGCTCTTGTCCAATAATGTTGACCGCAAGTCGGCGCTGTTTGTAGTCGGCGGCGGCGTCATCGGCGACTTGGGAGGATTTGCCGCATCCGTAACGATGCGCGGCATTCCGTTCGTACAAGTGCCCACAACCTTACTGGCGCAAGTGGACTCGTCCGTTGGTGGCAAGACGGGAATCAACGCTGTACAGGGAAAAAACCTGATCGGCGCGTTCTATCAGCCCGTAGCCGTTTTATGTGATGTATCCACCTTAAAAACGTTGCCAGAGCGCGAATTGAAAGCAGGTTATGCGGAAGTCGTGAAATACGGACTTCTTGGAAGTGCGGAGTTTTACAACTGGCTGGAAGCGAATGCTGAAAAAATCCTCTCTCTTGAACCGGCGCCTTTGATGGATGCCATCGAAACATCCTGCCGCATGAAAGCGGAGATTGTCGGCGATGACGAGCGCGAACAAGCGGGTGGGGATCGTGCTCTCTTAAATCTTGGCCATACCTTTGGTCACGCATTGGAAGCTACTGCCGGATATGACGGGCGGTTATTGCATGGCGAGGCTGTGAGCATCGGCATGGTGCTGGCATTCCGACTGTGTGTGCGCATGGGAATTTGCGCAGGACAGGACGCAGACCGTATGGAGCGTCATTTGAAAGCCTGCGGGCTGAAAACCGAAATCGCGCAAATATCGCCAAAGCTGACGCAAAACGCGCGGGAAATCACCGAATTAATGTACCATGATAAAAAGGCTTCAGGCGGAAAAATAGGCTTTATTCTGGTGCGTGAAATCGGGAACGCCTTCCAATCGCCGGACGTTGATATGAATGAGGTCGAATCCGTTGTCCGGACGTCGATGCAATAGGAGAACGCCATGAAAAAATTAATGCTCGCTACTCTTCTGGCCTGTCTGTCTATGCCTGCGATGGCCGAGGATGTGCAGATTATTCGCCGCGAGGGCGACAGGGTTCAAAATCTGCCCGGTAATGCCCAGATTGTAACCAATCCCAATCGCGGTCCCACGGGCGTTATCATCTACAATAATGACGACAGTCTTCTATATAGAACGCTGGTCGGACGCCGCAACAATATCTATATGCCCAATGCTGCAACGAGCGGCGGCGTGGCCAGCGCCTGTCCGCCTGATCTTTCGGTAAGCGAGCGCAACCGCTGCGTCCGCGATGTCATCAAGGCGCAGGAAAAAATCCGCGAAAAATATAATTGATCTCGCAATTGCGTCTCGCAAAAGCGATATCGCATGTGCACCCCGCAATCCTTCAATGCAAAAATGCCTTTTGTCCGATCCGGATGATTTCAGTCATGCTTGAGGCATGGATATTCGCCATATCGTGATGGACTTCGAAGCCTCCGCTCTCCACGGCGGATATCCTATCGAAGTGGGCGTCGCCTTTACATGGCAGGATTGGAAAATCACCGATGAAGCCCGATTGATCCGTCACGATCCGTGGCTGGACCATGGGCGTTGGTGTTCCGAGGCGCAGGACGTTCACAACCTCACAAAAGAAGACGTTCGCAGCGGTGGCCAATCCATCGAAACAGTTTGCGATTGGCTCAACGGCATGCTGGCGGGCAAAACGGTTTATGCTGATCACGACAAGGACAAAGGCTGGCTGTGCCAGCTGTTCGACGAAGCGGGGAAGCGGCCGTATTTCGAATTGCTTCATGTTGAAAAATACATCAACCGCGCATCCTATGTGAATGAATCCTGCCTGATAGACTTCACGCGCGGGTTAGAGAGCGGAAGAGATATTCATCGTGCAGGGCCTGATGCGCGGCGTATTGCCCGCGCGCTCGCGGCCTGTGTTGTGGCTTAGCCAAATTGATTATACCGAGCCGTGGCAGTGTTTGTACTTCTTGCCTGAGCCACAAGGGCAGGGCGAATTGCGCGGCGTGTCATGCCATGTGGCCGGATCGTTCTGGTCGAATGTAGCTTTTCTCATCGGCGTGACATTATTCGCTTTTTTTTTGCCTTCTTCCTGTGATGCCAATGCCGGATCATCGCGCGTTTCCTGTAGCTTCGACTGTTGGGCTTCTAGTTGCGCCTGTTGCTTGCGGAGCGCTTCCATGACTTCCGGGCTGACGTTGATTTCAACATAAGAAATGGTTTGTGTGACCGCTTCGCGCAGATTGTTCATCATGCCTTCGAACATTTGGAAGGCTTCGGCTTTGTATTCGTTCAGCGGGTCGCGCTGAGCAAAGGCGCGAAGATTGATCCCTTGACGCAAATGGTCGAGGTTAAGCAGGTGTTCTTTCCAGTGCTGGTCAAGCAGCTGGAGCAGGAAGTTCTTCGTCATGCGGCGGAACGTGTCCACACCCGCCACGGCGATTTTTGAATCCAGAACCGTTTTGGCTTTTTCTTCTAGGCGGTGCAGGACGGTCTGCTGGTCTATATCTTCTTCCTTGATCCACTCGGCGATCGGAAGATTGAGATTCAGGATGCGCTGGCTTTCGTGGTGCAACGTATCCGCATCCCATTGCTCGGCATATGCGCCTTGCGGGCAGGTGCGGTAAACGAGATCGGTAATAACGTCATCGCGCATTTCATGGATCAGTTCGTCGATTTCCTCGTTCGAGGCCATGATTTCGCGGCGCTGTTCGTAAATGACTTTACGCTGGTCGTTCATCACGTTGTCGAATTTCAACAGGTTCTTGCGGATTTCAAAGTTCTGCTGCTCGACGCGGGCTTGCGCGCGCTCAAGCGCCTTGGACAGCCATGGGTGGGTCAGGGCTTCGCCGTCTTTCAATCCCATATTGGATTTCAGAAGCATTTCCATTTTGTCGGAAGCGAAGATACGCATCAGATCATCTTCAACCGACAAGAAGAAGATGGAGGCACCGGGGTCGCCTTGACGACCTGAACGGCCGCGTAGCTGGTTGTCGATACGGCGGGATTCATGACGCTCTGTTCCGATCACGTAAAGACCGCCGGCCTCCTTGACGATCTGCTGGTCGCGCTCGACCTCGGTGCGGATGCGGTTGGCGATGTGGTCTTTTTCGCTGTCGGACATTTCGGGCGTAATGGCCTGTTCGATCAGCATATCCGAATTGCCGCCGAGTTTGATGTCCGTACCGCGGCCTGCCATGTTGGTGGCGATGGTGACGGCGCCGGGGCGGCCTGCCTGGGCTACGATCTGCGCTTCTTGTTCGTGGTAGCGCGCGTTCAAAACGCTGTGTTTGACTTTGCGCTTCTTGAGCAGTTCCGAAAGCAGTTCGGATTTTTCAATGGATACCGTGCCGACCAGAACCGGTTGCTGGTGTTGCGCGCACTCGTGAATCAATTCGACGATGGCTTCGTATTTATCGGCGATGGATTTGTAGATCTGATCGTCATGATCTTTGCGCGCAACAGGCACATTGGTCGGAATATCGACCACGCCGAGGTTATAAATTTCGGCAAATTCGGTCTGCTCGGTCAGCGCAGTTCCGGTCATGCCCGCCAGTTTGGGATACATGCGGAAGTAATTCTGGAAGGTGATGGACGCCAGAGTCTGGTTCTCGTTCTGGATCTTCACTTTTTCTTTGGCTTCGAGCGCTTGATGCAAGCCTTCGGAATAACGGCGGCCTTCCATCATACGGCCCGTGAATTCATCAATGATGATGACCTTGTCGTCCTTGACGATATAATCCGTGTCTTTTGCAAAGAGTTTATGAGCGCGAAGCGCTTGGTTGACATGGTGGACAAGGCTGATGTTTGCCGCATCGTACATATTGCCCGTTTCCATGATGCCGTGGGCGCGGAGCAATTCTTCCACATGCTCGTTTCCAATTTCGGAAAGCGAAACCGAACGGGCCTTTTCGTCTTTCTCGTAATCTTCGGGAGTCAGAAGAGGGATGATGCGGTCCACCTTCGTGTACATCTCTGTCGAGCCTTCGGATGGTCCGGAGATAATCAAAGGCGTCCGCGCTTCGTCGATCAGAATAGAGTCTACCTCATCGACGATGGCGAAGTTGAAATCGCGCTGAACCATTTGTTCCAGGCGGAATTTCATATTGTCGCGCAGGTAATCAAACCCGAACTCGTTGTTCGTTCCATAGGTAATGTCGGAATTGTATGCGTTCTGACGCTCTATATCTGACAGGTTGCCCGTAATAACGCCGACCGAAAGGCCCAGCCAGTTATAGATGCGGCCCATCCATTCGCTGTCGCGCTTGGCCAGATAATCGTTGACCGTGACGACATGCACGCCTTTACCGGTGAGGGCGTTCAGATATACGGGCATAGTCGCCATCAGGGTTTTGCCTTCCCCCGTGCGCATCTCCGCAATGCGGCCTTCATGCAAAACAATGCCGCCGATCAGCTGCACATCGAACGGACGCATGCCCAGAACGCGCTTGGCAGCTTCGCGCACAGTGGCAAAAGCTTCGGGAAGCAATGAATCAAGCTTTTCGCCTTTTTCAAGACGGGCGCGGAATTCGACCGTCTTGCCCTGCAGTTCGACATCGCTCAAAGCGGCGAATTGCGGTTCCAGCGCATTGATGGGTTCGACCTTCGCCTGAAGGCGGCGGACATAACGCTCGTTGCTGGAGCCGAAGAGTTTCAGGGCGAGGTTTAAAAGCATGCGGAATCCTAGAGTTATAAAAGCCTGACTGATATAAGCCGCAAATAGGGGGGCGTCAATTTTTTCGTCTTGCCCTTTAAAGCCGTCTATGCACAATGTCCGGTACCGAAAATACCCCGTTTTCGTTCAACCAAGGATATATAGAAATGTCTGACTCCAAGAATAACCTGCCGATTATTATCGGCGTTGTCGCTTTGCTGATCGCCGTCGGCGCGGGCGGCTTTCTCGTTTCCAAGAATATGAAAAAAGAAACAGCGCTGGCAACGGCTACCGAGAGCGCCGCAACCGCCGAGCCTGCGGCGAACGAAAAATCTGCGGCAAACCGTGCCGGCGAGCCGGCCGCGACGCCTGAAGAAGTTGAAGAAGTGACGAAATCCGCCGCCAATGGTTTCAACGGCACGGAAGTAAAGCCTG
>QFQB01000094.1 GCA_003241475.1 Micavibrio aeruginosavorus | reverse complement strand
CGTATGTTGTGTCCTATGCTCATTAAACGTGGGTCCGATAAATACCCTTCGCATCCCGCCGCACTTTTTTTAAAAGTCATAATCCGGAGCTTTTAAGCCGCGTCTTCCGTCACCGCGTATTTTACCCCCGCTAAGGCCAAAAGCTCGAAAAAGTTCGAACAGGTTTTGGATACGCAAGAAGGATCAAGGATTGTCGCACCATTTGCCGCCGCTGCCATGACGCTAAACGACATCGCCATACGGTGATCGTCATGCGGATCGACGACAACGTGGTCCGGTAGCTTCTCCGTCGGACCGATGGTCAGGCCATCCTCAAATTCCACGACAGGCACATGCGCGTTCTGTAGCGTCTGTGCCATCACGGCGATGCGGTCGCTTTCATGGCTTCTGATGTGCGCGACATCCTCGACCTTGATAAAGCCGTCCGCGAACGGAGCTATGGCGGCGAGCGCCGGCGTGCTGTCGGAACAATCGTTGAAATTGAACACCATATTCCCGTTCAGTTTTTCGGGGCCCTGCAGGCTTACATGATTGCCCTCCACAGCCACAGCGCACCCCAGCGCCTCAAGATGCTTCACAAAACCGAAATCGGGTTGCAATGTTTGCGGGTTCAGGTTCGTGATCGTTACCTTGCTTTTCGTCGCGGCGGCAATGGCAAAGAAATAAGTGGCCGTAGACGCATCGGCTTCAAGCTGTATTTCGCGCCCCTTGTAATCCTGCGGCTGGATGCGGAATTCCCGCAGCCGCTCGTCATGTTCGACATCGACGCCGAAATCCTTCATCAATGACAGCGTGATGCGCACATAATCTTCCTGCACGATATGATCGGTGATCTTAATGGTAACAGGTTTTTTTGCCAAAGGCGCCGCGATCAAAAGCCCGCTGATGAACTGACTGGAAATACTGCCGCTGATGGCGGCCTCTCCGCCGATAAGTGATCCTCCCTTGATAGTCATGGGGAAGGATTTTCCCTCTTCCATCGAAATCTCCGCCCCTAGTGCACGAAGACCTTTGATCAACTCGTGCACTGGACGGCGCGCCAGCTGGCCGGATGATGTCAGGGTAATATCGCCTTCGCCGCGCGCTGCGATCACGCCGGGCAAGAACCGCGCAATGGTTCCGGCGGAACCTATGTAGGGAATATTTTGCGCATCCAGCAATTTCAATTTTCCGTCGAGCGGATTGCCAATCACAATGCGGTCTTTGTAATGCTCGGCCCTGACGTTAACGCCGAGCTTGGACAGGGCATCGCAACACCAATAGGAATCATCGCTGAATAGTGGACTGATCAACGTGCTCGGCCCTTTGGCAACCGCCGCCAAAACAAGGGCGCGATTGGTAAAGCTCTTGCTTCCCGGCAATGCCATGCTTACATCGAACGGCTTTTCAAGCGGGAACACCTCTACCGCATGAACCGGGGACATACCCCATTCCGACAACGCTTCAGACGTCTTGCTCATATTCGCTTTTACCTTTGTTTACACGACCGTTTGAATCACAGGATAAAAGTATAAAAACCCGCCAAGATCAAGCACACATCGGCCCTTTTGAGGCACATGGGTATTTGATCTTGGGGGTTTGTGCGTTTTATGGCATGAATTATCGGGATATGGAGAAAATGGACATGATCGTCAGAATTCTGTTTTACGCCGCAATCATTATGGTTCTGGGCGGCACGGGTAGCTATTTTTACATGAAAAAATATGGTCATCTACCTGATGTCACAGAAATTTCAGCCTTCAGTGAGCCCGCCGCGGCGCAAGAACCTGAAAAAACCGAACCCAGCACTACACCTGCGCTAGCCACTGATACGGCAGAATACGACACCGCCAAGCCGATTGAATACTGGCTAAAACGTTGCAACGACAAAGACACCGAAAGTTGCGAAGTTTTCCAAAGCCTCAGCCTGAAGGAAAACAACCAGCGCCTGATTGAAATCGCCGTCGGCTTTCCCAAAGACATGGATGGCCAACCTCAAATAGGCATCATCGTACCACTTGGCATCGCGGTCGGTAAGGGCGTCGATATGAAAGTAGACGATAAGGACATCGTTCATTTTGATATCCGCACCTGCATACCTGATGGCTGTCTTGTGCTGGAGCCGATGAACGAGACGCTGCTGAAAAGCATGAAGAGCGGAACAAAGCTTCTCGCCACCTTCATCAACAACGGCGACCAGAAAGCCATCAACATCGAACTGGCGCTCGAAGGTTTTGAAAAGGCCCTGGACTCATTAAAGAAAGAATAAGGTCTTTGGTGCGGGTGGCCGGAATCGAACCGGCACTCCTTGCGGAACCAGATTTTGAGTCTGGCGCGTCTACCAATTTCACCACACCCGCAACAGGCAAGAACATCTAAGTGGCTGGCTTACGTCCCCATCGTTTACACGATAGGCTTTCGAAAATCCATGGGTAATTTTGGGGTAATTTCCCTTTAAATTCACCTCCCTGCCTTTTCCACGGCTCGAAAAAGAGTATCATACCTGTCATGAACCAGTTTCTTGAGAAAATCGCCGCCCCGCGCATTGCCCTTCCCGCCTTTGCCATTATCGCCACCCTTGCGCTGGTAGCCGCCTTTACCAGCCAGTATGTCTACGGGCTTCAGCCTTGCGTGCTATGCATTTACCAGCGCTGGCCGTATGGTCTGATTATCGTTCTAGGACTTTTGGGCGCGCTCATCGGAGCCAAAGCGCCCAAAAGCCAGCCTATCTTTCTAGGCTTGATTACCCTCACCTTCGCCGCCAACGCAGGCATCGCCTTTTATCATTCGGGCGTGGAACGGCACTGGTGGAAGTCCTTTTTGGAAGGCTGCACCATTCCCGTGATTGAAGGAAATATTACGGATGTTCTGGCGCAGATCGCCGCAACACCCGCGGCACGCTGCGATGAAATTCCATGGACGGATCCCGTTTTGGGCCTATCCATGGCGAACTATAACGTGATTGCCTGCCTCGTGCTGACGATGGCCGCGCTCTACACGCTTATGCGCCGAGCATCATAGCAAATCCCTGCAGCCCCATAATCAGGCAGGCATAAAACAGGTAAAAGCCGATAGACTCTTTGAGGCTACGTTGCTTTTTAAAATTGAACAGATCATTGAACATTTTGCTACTCCGCGCTTGAATTATCGCAAAGCAATAGCCGTTCATATCGCTGAAAGTCAAGGTTTTCCGCCATTTTTGTGTGGATTTTTTTGACCGGCACATTGCTTCCGGACCTGAATCCCCCTTTCATTGCGAAAGAGCGCCAGCGCAAGGAGTTTGCCTATGCATCATAATCACGCCCCTTTTACCCTTCAATCGCTTGAAGCCACCTTCAATACCAAGGCGCTGGTGTTCCACAGCGAAGCGCGCGACGCCGTCAGCGTTTACATGCGGGGCGCTTATCAATGTACGCATGACGACACTGGAAAATTGCGGGCCGCTCATGAAATCTCGGGCTTTGGCAAAAGTCTGCCGGACGCAGTCGCTCATCTAAAAACAAGATTTTCCGAAGGAAATCAGCTGATTGTCTCTAATCGCGCCGTCGGCGTGCTGGACATCAATGCGCCGGAAACACAAGAACATCTGGTAACCGTGTATGCGCACGGCAGAGCGGGCGTTACCCTTCCTTATGAAGAAGGTAGCGTGCGCGCTCTATTGGCATTGCGCCGCTAAACGCAAAACGGACGGCCCGTGAAGGCCGCCCGCCCTAGCAAACATAGAGTAAATTATAAGCCGCCGGGGCGTGGTCCGCTGGAGAGGTGCGCCAGGAAGCCTTCAAAGACATTGCCTTGATTGTGGCCCGCGTCGCCGATTTTATCCGCCGCTGCGTTCAAAAATGAAAGACCTAAGATACCCATGGCGAATCTCCTTTGTTGTTTCTCACCCCTACTATTCCAGATTCTCTCTCGTCATTGCAAATTTGGTGAATGACATAAAAATCGGGCGGAAATTTCTTCCCGCCCGACCGTTTAAGTTTTCATGAGTGTCCTGTTTATTTTGTTTTCAGTGTCGTCAGCAGAGCAACCGGAATAAGACCGATCATCACGCTGGATGTGTAGGAAAGATATACGCCTACACCGACCACGAGCACGGAGAAGATGTCGCTGGTCAAATTGCGTCCCGTCAGAATAAGACCGGAAATCAATAGAACCATAACCGTGCCGATCAGCGTGTATGTTTCACCGCCGGCGAAGAACGATCCGCCGCCGTCAACCACGCCTGCCATTCCCAAGAAATGAACCAGCGTCGTCGAAATCCCGACCATCAGGGCCAGAGAGATGAAATAAAACCATACGGCTTCCGTCGTCGTTCTGTGGTGACCAACATCAAGTATCTTACCAAACATAGCAAACCTCCTTTTGTTCAACGTTGTTATAATTTGGCAGTCTTTAGATTACTGAACCGCTCCCTCCTTCTTCCGAGTCAAGTTCGCTGTCCCAGTAAAGAAAATCCCCCCAACTTTTGTGCAGAAAGTTCGGGGGGAATTTTCGTCCTTTGTCCTGAAGCTCAAAGACGCTCGGCTGTACCGGTTCCATCTTCGGGAACATCTTGCACTCGCCGGGCATCTTGTGGCCCTTTCGCGTGTTACAAGTTCGGCACGCGGTGACGATGTTCGTCCAGGAAGTTCTTCCCCCACGCGATCGTGGTATAACATGGTCGAATGTCAGCTCATTGGTGCGTTCTTTCACACCGCAATACTGGCAATGCCACTCATCGCGCAGAAATACATTAAATCTTGTAAAGGCTGGCTTACGTGTCACTTGCACGTATTCTTTTAAAACCAGCACGCTTGGAAGCTTGAATTCGAAGGTCGGAGAGCGGACCACACGGTCATATTCGGACAGGACCGTTACACTCTCGCGGAACACGGCTTTAGCCGCTTCCTGCCAGGACCAGATCGACAGAGGAAAATAACTCAGCGGTCTGAAATCGGCATTCAGGACTAGGGCAGGACATTGTTCCAAAGTTCTCAAAGCTTCCATATTCTCTCCTGTTTCATACCCGAGTGACTCCCGGGGGAGGCCTTCAGGCGGGAGGGTAAAATGTGAAGGCCTCGCGCAACAATTTATACTTTGATTGTATCGAATAATTCGCGCACTACCAACTGTTTCATTAACCAAAATGATGCGATGCGTGAGCCTCTTAAAAAACAGGCAAAATCATTGCGCGAAACATAGAGTTACCGCAAATGCTCACTTGTTGCGCTTGCTTTAGTAACACTGCAGCAAAAGCGCAAAAGTCATTTTAAACACTGCGTTTTTTGTATTTTTTGATTTTAGATACGCTCAGGACAACACTTTAGAGAGGAATTCACCGCCGCTTTCGATGCCTTCATCGTCGATTCCATGCCCCAGCCCCGCCGTCACGCCACCACTTACTGTGAATCCGTGCGACTCGAGAGACTCGAGCGCCATGTAATACGCCGTAATCGGCACAACCATATCGAAATCACCGTGAACCAGATGGACCGGAATTTTATGAACGGCGCTTTCGCCCAATGTCTCTGCACCGATAAGCGCACCCGAATACCCCAGAACCCCTGCTATCTTCTTCTTGCGGCGTGGCCCCGCATAAAGGCTCATCATCGTGCCTTGTGAAAATCCGACCAGCGCGAGTTTGTCATCGCTTAGACCGTATTTTTCCAGCATCTCGTCAATATACGCATCCAGAATGGGGGCCGCCGTTTGAACGCCTTCAAGAATGGAAGCCGGAGACCAATCCTGTAAAGAGAACCACTGAAAACCAACGGGGGCCATATCGCACGGGAATGGCGCATCGGGGGATAAAAAGACGGTGTCGGGCAACAGGCGTTGCCAGAACTGCGCCAGTCCCAGCAAATCCTGTCCGTTCGCGCCCAGCCCGTGCAGTAAAATAACCATGCTTTCGGGCTTTTTGCCGGATTTCGGGGAATGGACGTAGGTTTTGAGGGACATGCAAGAGCCTTATGAAGATGTTGAATAACAGGAGGTTACAGGGTTCCTAAGGAGTAAAGCAAGGCTCGCAAATTAATTACATAATAATTGACAATGTCACAAGCCCACGCTATACGTTTTCCGATTATTTTTGGAGCACGCATATGTCTAGCTATACGCAAAATTTTACGAACCCGCTCTATGAGAGGCCGCACATATCTTCCATAAAGGATGACGTAACCCGGTCTTTGGAGAAGGCATTCCCCGTGCTGATCGATGCCAAAAATCCCGTACGATTTCAGGAAATACTCGAAGATTACACTTTCAAATTAAATTTTAGCGATGCATGGCTCAGTCTTTTTACACTGCGCACCGGAAGTGGAGATACGCTGTTGTTGTGGGCCATTACCGAGGGCTATGACGATCTGGCAAGAACGATCATAGACGCATTTCCCACGCAAAATCTGGCAACACGATCCACGATGTACGGCGATACGGCCCTCCATAGAGCCATTGAGAACCAACGTGTAGACATTGCAACACTATTGATCGAAAAAATGTCTCCCAGTGATTTAGCCTTAAAAACGCTCGGCGGCCAAAACGCTTTGATGAGGACGATCGCTCGCGGACTAACCGATATTACCCTCCCCTTAATCGCGGCCATGAACGCGGATGATCTCGGGGCAAAAGATAATAAAGGATACACCGCCCTCATGGACACGGCCCTTCATGGCCGTGAAGTCTCGGGCGAAGCGCTAGCACGCAAAATGAAAAGCGCTCACATCGCCTATAAAAACAATGATGGCAAATCGGCACTCGATATCGCAAGAACGAACTGCCCTGAACTTTACCTCCTTCTTGAAAAAGTAGAGCGTGGAGAAGAAAATCTTAAATTTCATGAATCACAAGACACAAGTGATGTCCCCGATACGGCGGCAATGATTAAAACCGCGCTGGAAACGGGCAATGCTTCGGATGCCGCGCAGGTTGGCCGCGTTATCCTCGATGCCTGCACAGAGTTTGCCGCCAGCGTGCAGCAGCTGCAGGCACAGAGCGTCAGCAGCAGCGCCAAAGCCTTGCATCAATATAAAGAACTGAGTGAAGAAGTGGCGAATATGACCGACTCTCTTCTTTCCCTGACCGAACGGCCAGAGCGCCTGCACATACCCGAAGGCGTGACCGGAAAATTCACCCTGATGGTGCGCAAATTCCTGCCGCGCCTCGACCCCTATTATCCCTTGCAGGCCGGAAACTCCGAACTTGTCGATACGATCAAAGAGAGTATGGATGCCTCGCTCGGCGTCATGAAAAGCTATGAGGACTTTCAAAAACATTACCCGCGCATCCGCGAGGAACTGGATACGTTGCGCGCCTCCTTGCAAGAAGCGCTCACAATCAAAGCCTCCGACCAAGATCAGGAAGGCACAGTAGAACTTTCGGCCAGCGATCTCCGCCTTCAAAAGCAAT
>QFQB01000016.1 GCA_003241475.1 Micavibrio aeruginosavorus | reverse complement strand
TGACGTGGGCCGGTAAAGTCGCGCGGTAAATGTCGGCAGAGCGCTCAGAGGAAACCACAAAACAAAGGCCCGCGCCGATCCGCATCGTAGCAGAACTTGCCAGCCTTGCCGCGCCCGTCATCTTCTCGCCGCCGAACACGACCGCGCAACCGCGCGCGTACTTGTGCCCGTCCGCGTTCGGGACAGGCAAAGACCACAAAGATGGGCTATTCAGATGGGACATTGTTCATTTGTGCCACCGCTTCCCCCCGTTGCGCAAGAGACATGCGGCGGCCCTTCAACATAATAAACATGCCGATATTCATCAAAAGCAGGGCAAAAGGGTACAGCGCCGTGGTCACGGATATCGTGTTGAGCGCGGCAAGGCTGACGCAATGTCTCGGAATGTTGAACCCGTACATGAAGCTGTTTTCTTCATGCGGACGCTTCCATGATTTGCGCGCGGCAGGATATAGGGCTGCCAGATCAATCAGCGTTACCATCCAGACCGACCAGACCGGATCGTCCGTTGCCATCCAGATCGGAATACTCGCCAGTGCCAGCAAGAACATAACCCAATCGCTTCGGGTAATATCTTTTTCGCCGTTCTTCGCGGCAGCGATGGTAATAAGCAAGCAGATGCCCGAACAAACCCCGGCCGCCCACGCTCCCGGCCCCGCCCGTTCCGCCATTTGAGCCGCAAACGCGATCCCCGTCAGAAGCGTCCAAATGATCCAGCAGAAAACATGCGGCTTGTTCGTGCCTTTAAGCGTTGTGACGAAATACGGAATATGCGCCCCGATGGTCATAAGGACGGCGATTATTCCGAGTATCGTTTTGAAATCCAAGGGCATTCCCTCTTTAAAGAATGGGGCGATCGACGGGGCTCGAACCCGCGACAACCTGGACCACAACCAGGGGCTCTACCAACTGAGCTACGACCGCCACGCAGGGGCATTTTGTATAGAAAACAGCCCTGTGCGGTCAAGGCTTTTTCCTGAATGGTTTTTTTACCGAAATCTCCCAAATCCCCTAGACGCCTTATAGTGCACGTGCTAATTAGCCATGCAGTGGGCGAATGCCCCACCCTTATTTTTCGTATAACACGCACAGAGGACAATGTTGATGCCTACTTCGCCTTCCGCTTTGAAATTCAAGAACTATTCCGAATTCAAAAAATACGCAGACGAGAACGATATCCAGTTCGTCGGCTTTGAATTTACCGATCCGCGCGGCAAGTTGCAGCACACGGACCAGCATATTTCCACGCTGGATGAAGATCTGTTCAAAGACGGTATCATGATCGACGGTTCGTCCATCGCAGGCTGGAAAGCGATTAACGAATCCGACATGCGCCTTGTTCCTGACTGGGGCAAATGCTGGCTCGACCCGTTTTCGGCGCAACCCACAATCAAAGTCTTCTGTACGATTTACGAACCGATCTCCGGCGAAGGCTACGGCCGTTGCCCGCGCACGATCGCCGAGCGCGCGGAAGCCTATGTTAAAAAATCCGGCATCGCCGACACGGCCTACTTTGGTCCGGAAGCCGAATTCTTCATTTTCGACGATGTAAAATTCGACGTGAAAATGAACAAGGTTTCCTACGAATTCGATTCCATCGAAGGCCCATACAACACGGGCCGCACGTATGAAAAAGACGGCAACCTCGGTCACCGCCCACGCGTCAAAGGCGGATACTTCCCCGAAGCGCCTGTTGATTCCAGCGCCGACCTGCGCGCCGAGATGCTCACCGTTCTCGCATCCTTGGGCGTTCCTGTTGAAAAGCACCACCACGAAGTGGCGGCATCGCAACACGAACTCGGCATCTTCTTCTCGACGCTCGTTGACTGCGCCGACAACATGCAGCTCTACAAATACGCTGTTCACAATGTCGCGCACATCTATGGCAAAACGGCAACCTTCATGCCGAAGCCTGTTTACGGCGACAACGGCTCGGGCATGCACGTTCACCAGTCCTTGTGGAGCGGCGGCAAGCCAGCCTTCGCAGGCGACAAATATGCCGGCCTGTCCGAAACCGCCCTGCACTACATCGGCGGCATCATCAAGCACGCCCGCGCGCTGAACGCCTTTACGAACCCGTCGACCAACTCCTACAAGCGTTTGGTTCCGGGCTACGAAGCCCCTGTTCTGCTGGCGTACTCCGCACGCAACCGCTCTGCGTCTTGCCGTATTCCATTCGGCAATTCGCCGAAAGCAAAACGCGTCGAAGTCCGCTTCCCAGACCCGACAGCCAACCCGTACCTCGCGTTCTCCGCAATGCTGATGGCCGGTCTGGACGGCGTTACAAACAAGATCCATCCGGGCGAAGCTATGGATGCGAACCTGTACGAACTGCCGCCCGAAGAACTGGCGAAAGTCCCGACGGTTTGCGGATCGCTTCGCGAAGCCGTCAACGCCCTGAAAGCGGATCATGACTTCCTGCTCAAAGGCGACGTATTCACGAAAGACGCGATCGACGCCTACATCGACTTGAAAATGGAAGAGATCGACGCATTCGAAACGATGCCGCACCCGATCGAATTCCAGATGTATTACTCCTCGTAATCATTGCCCGAACAACATCGCAAAAAACCCGCCGCAACGGCGGGTTTTTTTTATTATTGCGCTTCTTTCAGGTAATCGAAATAAGGATCGTTCGGATCGACTTCGAGCGAGATATTGTTCCGGCGCATGGATTCATTGACGATCCGCATGGCCTCCATATTCTGCGCCCAGTTGTAGAAGTCCTGCTCGCGTGAAGGCGTAATCATATTGGTGATGTAATAATAATCGTCCCCTTGCATGATCGTCACCACAAGCTCGTATGTCTTCATGGAAACAGGATCGTCGGGAAGAAGCTCATACACCTGCGCCCTGCCGCTTTTGATCGAAGGATCGTAGTCGTAGCCGATGTTTTCGATCAGCTTTCCGACCTTATACTTATCGATCTTGAGGTTGGCGCGGAAAGTCTCGACCTCCTGTGCCATCGTCGTGTTCAAAAGACGCGAAATCACGTTGATTTTGATATGCCCGTCCAAAACGCGAATTCTATTGTCTCGGCTTTCCTGATACAGCAGGGCGCTCATGCGCTCGATGGAAAGAATGGATTTCTCCTTCAGCGTCCACGACACGGGATAATTGAAATAGGATTGATCGAGGAAGCCGTAAACAGCCTGCTTTTCAATGCGCTCGCTGACAGGTTTGGTCAGCTTGAAGGCGCTGACGATCTGCGCCTGCAACGCTTTTTCCTCTTCGTAATTTTCCTGCGGCAGGTAGTACCGGACCATAATGAGCTTCGATCCATTGAACATCATGCGCGTGCGCACGACATAGGTTTGGTCTTTATCCACCTGCACGTAGATCGCTTCGATCTCGCGCGGAGACTTTTCCGTCATTGCCGTCAGGCTGAAGCCGTTGCCGAGAATGAAATTGACGAACCAGTTCTGGGCGCTGATCTCGTACGTCATCTCCTGCGCCTCGACAGTGACATAGCTACGGACAAGATTTTTAGGGGCGCCGATATAGCGGCCGACGATGCCCAGAAAATTCCCGCTCAACTTTTTTTGCGCCTCGGTAATCGGAGGCTGCTGGACGTTGTCGGTCCAGTTTTTGGGAAGACGTATTTCATAGGACAGCAAACTCTCCCCGTAAGGCGAAGGCTCTTCTATCTTCTTGGTCAATTTTTCGAACTCAGGCTCCGCCATCGGCGTATATTCTTTGAGCGCCGGGATTTTTTTCAAATCAATGCCGGCGGCAAAAGCCTGCCCTGCGATCAAGGCGGGCGCCGTCAAAACGGCGAGAAGAACGATTCCTTTAACGGCTGATTTTTGAAGGTTTGCGATTTTCATCGATATGGACATAGGTGTAGAGCCCTTCCGTGACCTTGATATATTCATAATTTCGTCCGAATGTGTGTCTCAATGCCCAGCTCTCTATCTTTATTGTAATAGAAGTCTGGCCCAGTTTGAAAACTTTGGTGTAGAAGCTGACCTGATCGCCCAGAAACACGGGCTTGTGAAAGGAAATGGCCTCGACCCCCACCGTCACAATCCGGCCCCCAACATACTGATAGGCGCGGCTGGCACCGGCCAAATCCATTTGCGATAAAATCCAGCCGCCAAAAATATCCCCATTGGGGTTGGAATTCGGAAGTTGCGGAATAACTTTGAGCGTCGGCACGCGTCCAACCAACTCTTCGGGCAATTCTGGCTCAATCTCTTCGAAATTCGTGGCGTTCATGGGTTTTCGTGTTTCCAAAAGGCGGGGAATTGGCTATTGATAAGGCGTTACGGGTTTTAAAAGGTAGGAATATCATGGCGGATTTGTTTGGCGAGGGCAACACGGCAAAAGCGGGATCTTACGGTGCCGCGGATATCGAGGTCCTCGAAGGCCTTGAACCGGTTCGCAAACGCCCCGGCATGTATATCGGCGGAACCGATGAACGCGCCTTGCACCACCTTGTCGGCGAGATTCTCGACAACTCGATGGACGAAGCCGTTGCCGGACATGCGAACCGGATTGAACTTGCAATGAACGCCGATGGATCGATCACCGTGACCGACAACGGACGCGGCATCCCTGTGGACAACCACCCCAAATTTCCGAAAAAATCAGCGCTGGAAGTCATTTTCACAACCCTTCACTCCGGTGGAAAATTTAGTGGAAAATCCTATGAAACCTCGGGCGGCCTGCACGGGGTTGGATCATCGGTGGTGAACGCATTGTCCGAATGGATGACCGTCGAAGTCTTTCGCGACAAGACGCATTATAAACAATCCTTCGCGCGCGGTTTGCCCACCTCGAAGCTTGAAAAACTCGGCAGCGTCAACAACAAACGCGGCACGAGCGTGACCTTCAAAGCGGACCATGAGATTTTCGGAACAAAGCTCAAATTCAAACCCAGCTGGCTTTACCAGATGGCACGCTCCAAGGCGTATTTGTACCGCGGCGTTGAAATCCGTTGGTCGTGTGACCCGTCCCTGCTCAAAGATGCCAGCATCCCTGGAACCGATACTCTTCATTTCCCCAACGGGTTGCTTGATTTTCTTCAGGCCTCATTGCAGAACCGCCCCGTCATCACCGATAAATATTTTCACGGGCAGTTGAACCTGCCGGAAAAAGCGGGCCGCGTCGAATTTGCCATCGCATGGCCCGAAGATGGCGACCCGATCAGCCATTCCTACTGCAATACCATCCCGACGCCCTTGGGCGGCACGCACGAGCAAGGTCTGCGCACGGCCCTGACGCGCGGAATCAAATCCTACGGCTCGCTCGTCAACAATAAGAAGACGGACCAAATCACATCAGACGATGTCATGAACGGCGCAGCGGTTTTGCTTTCGGTGTTTATTCGCGACCCGCAATTTCAGGGTCAGACGAAAGAAAAGCTTGTCTCAAACGAAGCCGCCAAGTGGGTTGATTCCGCTATCAAAGATTACTTTGACCATTGGCTCACGGCTGATCCGGCTGCATCGAAAATGCTTCTCGAAAGCATCATCGAAAAAGCGGACGAGCGCATGCGCCGCAAATCCGACAAGGAAATGGCGCGCAAAACAGCAACCCGCAAACTGCGCCTTCCCGGCAAACTTTCCGATTGTTCCCGCACGGATGCCGAAGACACCGAACTGTTTCTGGTTGAGGGTGATTCCGCCGGCGGCTCGGCCAAGCAGGCGCGCAACCGCGAAACGCAAGCCGTTCTGCCCTTGCGCGGCAAAATCCTCAACGTTTACTCCGCCACTGCCGATAAAGTTCGCGCCAATCAGGAGGTTCAAGACCTGATTCTGGCTCTTGGTTGCGGCGCAGGCAAAGACTTTGATGTTTCGAAACTGCGCTATGAACGCGTCATCATCATGACCGATGCCGACGTCGATGGCGCACACATTGCTTCGCTCCTAGTCACCTTCTTCTATACACAGATGCGAGAATTGATCGAAAAAGGCCATTTGTATCTGGCGCAACCGCCGCTCTACCGCATCACGTCCGGTAACCTGTCCGAATATGCGCAAGACGACGCGCACAAGGACGAGTTGATGAAGACGACCTTCAAAGACAAAAAGAAAGTCGATATCTCGCGCTTTAAAGGCCTTGGCGAAATGCCCGCTGTCCTGTTGAAAGAGACAACCATGGCCGCAAGTAGCCGTACATTGCTTCGCGTCACAATCCCCGACGCCATGGCTTCGCTGGGAATCACCGAAGAAATGGCCCAAAACGACAAGAGCGCGCAAGGGAACCCCGAAGTAGACGATCTAGTAGATCGCCTCATGGGAAAAAACGCCGACGCACGCTTTCAATTCATTCAAGAAAATGCCGAGTTCGTTCAGGACATCGACATCTAGGAATATTTCGTGACGACTATAGTTCGCAAATTCTTTGCAGGATTGTCCGCGACCCGCTCCCGCCGTTCTCTCGCCCTAATGAGCATGGGAATTGCTGTTATAGCGGTGTTGTTCATGATCACTGCACAGATAAAACCAACAGCAGCGGCAAGAGTCGAGGCGATGCTTCGCGAAGCAGGTTTTAAAGATGCCGCCGTAGAACATCTTTCCATCACGCCTGGCGGATTACATGCTACAAATATCCGCTTGGACCGCTACGGCTTCGATGAAATAAAAAAACTCGACGCCTCCTTCAATTGGCTTTCCTTTTTATCGGGTGGTAACGTCTCGCAAATTCACGTCGATGGCTTATCCCTAAGCCGCAATGCCGATGATACAGCCGCCAGCGCACAAAAACTCTTTCAAAACCTCCTTCATCTCCCCCCATATCGTCTGGCGATAACGAATATACAGCTCGATCTCTCCACTGATTTCGGCGACCTTCGTTTCACGGGCGAAGCCACAACAGAACCATCGCAGGGCCAGCATAAAATCCGCGCCAATATCAACGCAAATCAATATCAGCTCGGCCTGACCAGCACATGGGAGGGCACATTGCAATCGGGAGGCATCCTTGATCTTGCTGGCACCGTCGTCGATGGGCGCATGAATGCAGGACCGCTTCGTATTTCGCGTTTCAACGGCTGGGCGGGAGTCGCCGTAAATAAGGATGGTTATTCCCTGCAAAGCCAGCTGGATGCCGGAAGCGCGAGCTTTATGAGCGTGCCCTTACAAACCATTTCCATCGTCAGCGACATCAGCGCAAAACAAGACAGCATCATTGCCCGCGCCGGAATTTCCGGCATGCCGGACGTTCTTTTTACTGCCGATATGACCGGCGTCGGCGATGACAGAAACTTTACGGCGCGTTTAAGCGGCAAAAATCTTGGCGGCCTTTTGGACCACATCGACGAAGTCACAAAATCAGGAAAGAACATTCACAAAAGCCTGCTGGATCTTCGCGACTTCGCATTATCCGCGCGCTTCGAACCGGAAAAAAGATTTGTCGGCGGTCCCATGCCATTCGGCATTTCTCTGGAGGCAAATGGAGAATCCGAACTCGAAGGAAACGTTCTATTCTATCCAGACACGCTCGACATGCGCGGATCTTTGGAAACAGAACCTGAAATCGCGCGCGCCTTGCAGGATTACTTTCATATACCATCCGCGAACATCAAACAGAACTTCATCAGGCTGGATGGCGATGTAAAGCACCTTTTTGATTTTACAGAGCCGCCTGGAACTGCCGCCGTGCCGGCGACGCCTTAATCAAGGATAGGCGCAAGAATCGAATACGACCTTCGCAAAAGACTTGGCACCCTCTTCGATCGTGAAGCGATACTCGCGCCCGCCTGCGACAATCGAATGTCGAATGGGGAACGTACCCCTTTTAACCTCGTTACCACTCGCGCTAACAAAAGTAACTTCCACGGATTGCGCAGGATCAAACCAAGCTTCGGCCTTGCCGTCCTTGTTCGAAGCCGATGCGCCTTTTGCCTTGATGATAACCGCGCCGTCGGCTACTGATGCGCTGGAATCCGGCCCGGTATACGTCGGCGTGGAAACGACGAAACGTTTGGTTTCAGGGTCCGTGCAATCGGTCGGCGGGCGCGCGGATTTAATCACGAACGACAACCGCTCCGGCGCCATGCCTTGTTCCAGTTGCTCGCGTACGAGCTTGGTTAAATCCTGCATCGGCCCCTCAGGCATAACCGCATTATATTCCGCCTTGATCTGCTCGTAGCGTGTATTGGCCGTCTGCGCTTCTGCCCGTAACTCCGTCACATTTCCTTGCAAAAGATTGCGTTCCTTGGTCAACGCGCTCACCTGCTCGCCAAGAGAAATCGAACGCTCGACACCATATTGCTTACCCAGCCAGAAACCAACTGACGCCGAAAGGCCGATCACGATAATCATGGTGACAGCATTGGCTATACGTTGCTGGGCCCGCTCGCGATAGCGGTTATGGGGGTTATAAGAGCTGAGTGTCATGTCATTTTTATCAATAAAACGGGTGAACTATAGCATCCTGACCGTCAAGGGCAAGAGGGGCCTGAACAAAGATTAGTCGTCTTCGCTACTACTTCCGCTACCGCCGATGCTGATGCCGGATGTCTCGAACTCGCCCAGATTTTTAAAGCCGATCCGCATCATGATTTCCGTATCGCTATCGCCCGTAGCATCGGTTGTCAACGTTCTCTCACCTGTCAGGGCGAAGGTCATACATTGCCCGTCATATTCCACGCCGTAGATGGCTCTGCGCATGCCCTTATCTTCGCCTAGATCGTACCACATCACGCCAGTCATATACCAATCGTCATAGAAGCGAAACCGGACATCGGGACGTATCTGTTCACGGCTATAGCGCAAATCGGTCTCGTCCAGCGCGCTGGCGTAAAGATAGCGGATTCCAAGATCAAGACGGCCGATCTTTGTTCTGCCGTCAAATTCATGGCGTTGCGAAGAGAAGTTTTCGTTCTCCAGTTGAAACCGGTAATCCACATCCAGATACTCAGCCAGATTGGCCGTGATCTGCCCTACATAATCGGAATCCTGATCGGAAAGACCAGATCCCTCATAAAAAGGATTGTCGTCATCGTCAAAACGACGACTCTGCCCAACGAATACCTCACCTCTATAACCATTATCGCCATACCAGCCTGTACGAAGACCGTACGTCATGTGACTGCGGTCCTCGATCAAATCATACCCGGGAAAACGGTTAGCTTCGAAAAGGTTTGTCGGATCAAGCGAAAAATCCTGACTGTCTTCATTGGGTATATCATCGTCAAAATCAACATTTGTTCCGCCCGTAACAGATACGACCGGCGCGATTGTGACTTGCGATTCCTGTAGACGCTTGACGAATGGATAGCTTGTTTCCCAATTGGCCTGCGCGAAACCGCGCGTCGTGGTTTTATTCGTATCATTCATGCCAGTGCGGTCCTGAACATTGTACGCATCGCCGCGAACATTCGCGTCGATTTTGTTTACAAGCCCGAACCCAGTAATAATTCGGCGCTCCCAACCAAGCTCCAGCGTGCTGCGTCCCATATCCTGTCCGTTGCCGTCGCGATACAGCCCGAGTGCGGAAAGCTCCGCATTCCATCGACCGCCCAGAACATCATTCGGCTTGCCATAGAAAGACGCGATGACTTCAGGAAGGACCGCCGGCTGGTCCACTTGACGGCGGCTAATCCGCACATCCTGAAACGCCATGGCTCGTCCGACGAAATAATTGCGGTCGTCAAAACGTTCGGCATAGATCTCGTTCTCAAGCACGTCATCTGAATCAATATTATACTGGCGCAAATACTGGTCGTCCGAGGCGACGGCAACATTAAAGCCTGAACGCCAATCTTCATTCATGTCCCAAAGCCCCTCGCCGAACAAATGGCCCCGCGTCTCATCCTCGATATCGACGGTTCTGCCATCTCTGCGATCAACACGGTCTGAATAGGTAGCACTTCCATTAAATTGAATCTGCGCATTTTCAAAACGCTGACGGTACTCTGCCAATGCCACAGGATTAACATCCGTTGCCACCACAGTACCGACCGTGAGATCTTTATCCGGCGCAATCGCGTAGTAATATTCCTGCTGGTAAGACGCGCCAAGCTCGGAATCGAACCCAACGGTAGGCGTCAAAAAACCGCTCTTTTGCTTTTCCGATCCATCTGGATGAGATAAATACGGCGTGTATGCAACCGGCACGCCTTTGAACTCGAACCACGCATCATGATAAACGATGCTCTTCTCCGCCTCATCGTGCGTGACTTTATCTGCGCGTATTTGCCACAGCGGCGATTTGGAAGGATCTTCCTTGCATGGCTCACACGGAGTGTATGTCGCACGGCGCAATTCTATTTTCGTGCCCCCCACGCGCTCGCCCTCTTGTGCCGTAAAGCGCGATCCATCCGCCAGAAGGATTTGAAGCCCATTCACAAAGCCGCTTTTCATGTCGTCGGTAAGCTCGACATCTTCGGCAAAATAAGTTGTGCCGTCAGCCTCGCTGATGACGACATTGCCTGTCGCACGCACCCTATCGGTTTGCAGATTGTAGGAAACCTTATCCGCCTTCAGGATGCGTCCGCCCTGCACCATTTCCACATTGCCGATGGCGGCAACGGTCTGCGCCCCCTCATCATTGATGAGATTGTCTGCTTCCAAATCGACAGGATCGTCATTATTGCCGTCGGGAACGCCGCGAAAGCCGCCGCTCAAAGGCTGTCCAGCAGTCACGGTGGCTGCCCAAGGATCAACGCCGACAGCCGCATCATCGGAAACCGCCTCGGCATGCGCAGGCATAAATCCTAGGCACAACGGAGCAAGCGTTCCGGTTAGGAACGTACAGGTTAGAAGAGCAAGGCTACGATGTTTTAGAATGAGATTTCTCCCGCAGAAGACAAAGAACGGATCGCCCGGACAGGCTTTTGTAATTCTTGAGGAATCTGCGAAAAAGTCAATCCGGAAAAGGGATTTTATCGAAAATTAGAATTTAAAGAATGCCGGAACGTCGTCGCCGAAACCAGGGCCGCTATCGTTGTCGTCGTCATGCTTTTGAACCTGTTTTGGCGCAGGCTTGACGGGACGCCGTTCTTCACGCCTTTCCGCAGGTTTCGGCGCACGCACTTCGTCATGATGCTTTGCTGTGCGCTCTACCTGCGCCCTCTGCACCGGTTCAGCGGCATCAAGCCTCACAACAGGTACGGGTTTTTTAATGAGTTTTTCGATGTTTGCGAGGAATTTTTCATCTTCTTTTGTAGCCAGCATCCATGCGCGGCCGGTATTGCCCGCGCGACCCGTACGGCCAATCCTGTGCACATAATCATCCGGCGTCATCGGCACATCGTAATTGAACACGTGCGACACGGCTGTGATATCCAGCCCTCGCGCTGCAACATCACTACAGACAAGGAACTTAACAGTCCCATCACGGAAATCCTGCAAGGTTTTGGTTCTGGCCGTTTGAACCATATCCCCGTGAAGCGGCGCCGCCGCATACCCTTCCTTCTTCAAAAAGCTCGCAACATCCCCGATGTCGCGTTTGCGGTTCAAGAAAATGAAAGCGTTCTTAGGCGCTTCGGATTTCATCAACTGTCCTAGAATTTTCTTCTTGTCCCGGGACGATGTGTGAACAAGGAATTGCTCCACATTCGAGGATGTCGTCGCAGGCGCCGCCACTGAAATCTCTTTCGGGTTGCTCAAAAACTTGTCGCTAAGGCGTTTGATCTCTGGCGGCATCGTTGCAGAGAAAAGCAACGTCTGGCGGTTCGGCGGAATGAGCGTGACGATTTTTTCGATGTCGGGAATGAACCCCATATCCATCATGCGGTCGGCCTCGTCTATCACGAGAATTTTGATGTCGTTGAGGAGGATCGCCCCGCGTCCGAACAGATCGAGCAAACGTCCGGGCGTTGCAATCAAAACGTCCACGCCTTTGTCCAGCAACTTGGTTTGATCGCCCATGGACTCGCCGCCCACCAGCAAAGCCATCGAAAGTTTGTGATACTTGCCGTAGGTTTTGAAATTCTCAGCTACCTGCGCTGCGAGCTCGCGCGTCGGCTCCAACACCAGAGAGCGCGGCATGCGCATGCGCGCGCGGCCTCCCGAAAGCGCATCGATCATGGGCAGGGTAAAGCCCGCCGTTTTACCGGTTCCGGTTTGCGCAAGGCCGACAACGTCCCGCGCCATCATGATGATCGGGATGGCTTTTTCCTGAATGGGGGTTGGCGTTTCATAGCCTTTTTCCGCGACCGCTTTAAGCGTCTCAGGGCTCAGGCCAAGGTCTTCGAATTTCATGTAAGTTCCTAACTGGCGCGATCTTTAGCAGATTTTCGCCAGTATTCGCAAGATTTTATGGGCAATAAAGGGATTTATTCGGCGTGATCGTGCGAATGGGCCACACCCTGGCCCATAGAGGCGCCGATATGCGTCGCAAACCATGTCGATTTATGAACTGCGAAATAGATCAACACGTTAAACAGGAAAAGAACCGTGGCCAGCTTTAAAATGGTATGGGCGCGCTTCTTTTGCGGAGCGCAGGCCCCATGGCAACAGCCTGTGTTGTGGCAATCCATGCGGTCGCCGTACCAGACAGCGCCCCAGCCAATGGCTAGAACCAGTCCCGAAAAAGCGATCATGGGCAATTCCCACGCATGCAAAATACCGTGCATGGTAACCATGAAGGTCGGCATCGTGGCAACAAGCCCCAATCCCGCAAATAAGCTTAATACACTGAAAATAGTAGGAAAAACGCAACAAAAGACATGGCTTGTCTCCGAAAGGATGACGGCCCAGACGAGGTGCTTTTGGATGGTCTGCTTCATACCCGTTACTTAACCTGAAAGGCCTTATCCTGCAAGAATTTTGTTACAGTGTAACAAAACTGGAAAAGACGGCTAAACGGAAAGAAGTTTAACGATCTGCCACAAGCTCAGGCCCGTAATAAGCGTACCGACCATATACATAACGGTTTTTGCGGAAACCTTGCGCAAAACAATTGCGCCGAGCGGCGCCGCTACAATGCCGCCCAGCAGAAGTCCGATCACGACTTCGGAAAAATGAAATCCCAGCGTGGTAACGAACGCGAGCGTGATGGCCGTGGTTACAATAAATTCCGATGTATTGACCGACCCGATAACCATTCGCGGATTGTCGCCGCGCGCGATCAGGTTTGACGTTACAATAGGCCCCCATCCCCCGCCGCCGCATGCATCCATCGCTCCGCCGATTAAACCCAGAGCGGATACATGCGTAACAGGCAAAAGACTGGGTGGAGTTTCTTTTGCTTTAAGCGTGGCTTTCCAGAGAATAAACAATCCCAACAAAAAAAGATAAACGGAAATAAACGGCTTGATCGCGTCACCATCGACATTGGCGAGCAGGGTTGCCCCGAATATTCCGCCCAAAGCCCCCAGCGCGGCCAAAGGCAGACACAGCTTCCAGTTCACATTTTTAAAATAGATGTGCGAGCCTGCGGAAAAAGCCGTCACGAACATTTCCGCTGTATGCACGCTGGCGCTCACAACGGCGGGCGCTTGTCCGACGGACAGCAAGATTGTGCTTGAGATAACGCCGAATGCCATGCCGAGCGCGCCGTCCACCAGTTGCGCAAAAAATCCGATAGCCATAAAGGTTAAAAGTTCCGATGAAATTTCCGGCATATCTCTTCCCTGATTTATTTTCTTATATTCAGTACAAATTTCCTAAAGAGATTTTTGTTCCCTTCATGCAGCTTTTTGGCTGGTTTCCATGGCGATAGCTCCATCAGATATCAGAAACTCGACGCTTTCACGGCCCTGCCAGCTATTGAGCTGGAATTGTCCAGCAAGATGCAAAAGTCTTTGCCCATGGTTGAGTAGCGCATCGCCCAACTTGGTCCCCACGCCATAGAAGAACATAGCTTTCATCCGCGTTCCACCTTCCCAATCGGCAACATTCACCCGGATGTGCTTGTCCTTCAAAACATCCGATGTCTGTATGCGTACATTGGCGAGCGCAAAAACAGGTTCGGCATTTTGCGGACCAAACGGACCAACATGATCGTTCAGCAATCGTACGAACTGCGATTGCGCGCCGCGGATACTGGCGATGCCGTCGATAACCGTCTCAGAAGATAGATCTATGTGCTCGCTTTGCTTCTCGACATGGCTGCAGAGAAATTCTCTGAATTCGGGCAGACGATCCGGCATAACTGTAAATCCGCCCGCCATCGCATGCCCACCGCCTTTGACCAGAATATCCTGATTGCGCGCATCGATGAACGCTTCGGCGATATTCACGCCCGCAACGGACCGTCCCGACCCTCGCCCCTCCAGAACGCCGTCCGTATTTTCCGCATAAGTCACGCAAATGGCTGGCTTGCCGTAGCGTTCTTTCAAACGTCCCGCAACCAATCCCGAAAGCCCCGGATGCCAATCCGGATCGCCGACAACAATTACCGGCGCTAAATGAAGTTCTTCTTTTTCGACGCGCTCGATCGCTTCCTTCATCATCTTTGATTGAATGGATTTGCGTTGCTCGTTGCAGTCATCGAGCACGAACGCAATAGACCGCGCCTCATCCAGATTATCCGTTGAAAGCAGTTTCGTGCCCAGATCCGATTTGTGAACACGGCTTCCGGCATTGATGCGCGGGCCCAATACAAATCCTGCGTCGGAATATTTGGGCGCGGATTCAAGGTTCGCCACCTCGCACAACGCACGAATGCCCATATTGGTTTTCATCGCCATCTGATGGAAACCGGCGCGAACGAACAATCTGTTAGGCCCCGTCATGGGCACCATATCGCAGACTGTGCCAAGCGCCACCAGATCGATCCAGCCTTTCATGTTCGGCTCGACAAGATCGTTCTTTTCGAAATATTTCTCGCGGCGAAGAACATTGTTGATCGCAACGCACGACAAGAACGTCACGCCGCACGCCGCCAGCATGTCCAGCCCCGATGCATCATCCTTGCGTTTCGGATTGATGACATGGTTGGCTTGCGGCAATTCGCCCTCGGCCTCATGATGGTCGAAGATGGAAATTTCCAGCCCCATATTGCGCCCGGCGGCAACGACATCGAACGCGGTGGTGCCGCAATCGGCCATAATCACCGACAAAGCTCCGTCATTTTTAAGCGCCATCAGCGCGTTGACATTCGGTCCGTAGCCTTCGTTCAGACGGCAGGGAATATAAAACGGCGCATTCATCCCGCATGCCCGCAAGTACCGGATCAAAATCGCGGCTGATGTCGATCCATCGACGTCGAAATCCGCCAGCACGCCGATCAATTCATGATTGATGATTTTTTTTGCGATATCCTCGGCGAAATCGCGCATACCTTTCAAGGAAAACGGATCGGGAAAATGATCGCGCAATGTCGGATATAAAAACGATTCCACATCGTCCGGCCCGACGCCGCGAATATGAAGCATGCGCGCGACAAAATCCGGCAAACCATGGAGCTGCGATATCCGCGCAACAATATCCTGCTCTACCTCCGGAAAAACCCAGCGGGAGTCTTTGAGCGACTGACGCACATCGAGAAAGGATACAGGCTCGCTCATGCGTCCTTCTTCCGGTTGAAATTATGCGTGGCCTCGATGCGGCGCACCGTGCCCGATTTCGATCGCATGATAATGGAGTTTGTGACCGCGCCGCCGGGAAAACGACGCACACCGTCCAAAAACGCGCCGTCCGTTACGCCCGTTGCGGCAAACATGACATTGCCCGGCTTGGCCAGATCGTCCGTGCCATAGACGCGTTTTAAATCCGTGATGCCGACCTTGGCCGCACGTTCTTTTTCATCATTATTTCTAAAAACCAGCTGCCCCAACATTTTTCCGCCAAGACACTGCAACGCTGCCGCCGCCAGAACGCCTTCGGGCGCGCCGCCTGTGCCCATATAAACATCGATCCCGCTTTCAGGATCGCACGTCGCAATCACTGCGCTGACATCGCCGTCTTGAATAAGCGAGATGCGCGCACCTGCTTTACGGACATCATGGATCAAATCTTCATGGCGCGGACGATCAAGAATGCACACCAGCAAATCCTCAACCTTTGCGCCTTTTTCTTTAGCGATCATAATCAGCACATCGCCCACAGGCGCATCAAGGTCCAGCATGCCTTCGGGAATACCCTTCCCCACGCCGATCTTTCGCATATAGGTGTCCGGCGCATTCAAAAATCCGCCCTTGTCCGTCATAGCCAGAACGGCAAGCGCGTTTTGTCCGCCCTTGGCCGTGATGGATGTCCCCTCCAGCGGATCGAGCGCGATATCCAATACGGGTCCGTGTCCGTTTCCGACATGCTCGCCGATGTACAGCATCGGCGCTTCGTCGCGCTCGCCCTCGCCAATTACGACCGTGCCCTGAATAGACAACGTATTGAGCGCCGCGCGCATCGCATCGACAGCCGCAGCATCCGCCGCCTCTTCATCGCCGCGGCCCACCGTGCGAGATGCCGCGAGCGCCGCCGCTTCGGTGACGCGCACCGCTTCCAGCGCAAGATTTCGGTCCATCGAAAAACTTTCGACGGATAAAGGCGCAACCGGAGCTTTTTTCTCTGCGGACATGGAATACTCGCTTGAAGGGAATCAATAAGACAGGATAGGCCAACGCCCCTGCCCGTTCCAAGAAAATCTTATGGTTTGCAGGGCTAAAACGTTTCGATCCGCAAAACCGTCGGCTTGGCGGAAACGGCCTTCAATTCGCTTATTTTGGCGACTGCGGCACGGATCGACTTGAGCGAACAATCATGAGTCGTTATGACAACAGAAACAGGCTGGCCGGGGTCGCGTCCGCGCTGAAGAAGGCTTTCAATGGAAATATCAAAATCACGCAAGATCGCCGACACGTCGGCAATCACGCCGGGCTGGTCCGTCACCCGCAAATGCAGATACTGGCTCGCCATGACATCTTCGGGCTTCGCCCATGCCGCGTCCTTCAATTCCCTGACCGGCAGTCCGAACGGCGGCAGATGATATCCGCGCGCCAGATCAATCAAATCGGCGACAACCGCACTCGCTGTCGGACCTGCACCCGCGCCACGGCCTTCCAGCATCGCCTTGTCGATGAAATCACCTTCGACCATGACAGCATTGAATACGCCTTCGACAGAACCAAGCGCCGCATCTTCAGGCACCAGACAAGGCTCGAGGCTCAGCGCGATTTTGCCGTTCACAACGCGCGCAAGCCCCAACAGTTTGATGCGGCAGCCAAGCTCGTCCGCAAAATCGATGTCGGGCGCCGTAATCTTGCGGATGCCCGTAATGTCCACAGCATCGAAATCCGGTTTCACGCCGAATGCCAACGCGGTCAAGATTGTTATTTTATGCGCGGCATCAATACCATCCACATCAAAACTGGGGTCCGCTTCAGCATAGCCTTTTTCCTGCGCTTCATATAAAACATCGGAAAAATCGCGACCCGACAGGCGCATTTCGGTCAGGATGTAATTGCATGTGCCGTTTAAAATGCCCGAAACGGATTTGATATCGTTGCCCGCGAAACCTTCGCGAAGCGCCTTGATGATAGGAATGCCGCCCGCGACGGACGCTTCGAAATTGAGGCTCGCCCCGTTTTTCTCGGCCAGTTCCGCCAATGCAAAACCATGTTTTGCCAGCAACGCTTTGTTGGCGGTTACAACATGCTTTTTCTTTTGTAAGGCATGTTCGACAAGATCTTTGGCCACACCGCTGTCGCCGCCGACCAATTCAACAATGACATCGACCTTCTCGATCATAGCACTGGGTTGCGCAACCCACTCGTATTGGGAAAGATCGACGCCGCGGTCTTTGTCTTTTTCGCGTGCATGAACGGCCACAACATCTATCTTGCGGCCTGCACGGCGCGCGATTTCATCTCCATGCGTTTGAAGAATGCGGATCACGCCTGCCCCGACAGTGCCGAGGCCTGCAATCCCGATGCGTAGCGCGGGCTGCGTCATGACGATTATTGTCCTGCGGTGATGATGTCGACGCGGCGCTGCGCCGCTTCGCTGCCGCCCGAAAGCTTCGTATCACCCCATCCAACCGTTTTGATCTTTTCGGCAGGAACGCCTTTTTCGATCAACTGCGCAGACACCGCCTGCGCACGGTTCATGGATTCTTTCAGGTTGAGGATTTTTGATTTCACCGGATCATCTGTTTGCGTAGGCGCACTGGCATGGCCTTCAACGCTGACACGATCAACGGGTGCGAATTTCGCCGTCTCGGCCACACTGTTCAACACATTGCGGTCGGAACCGTCAAGATTTGCCGATCCGTACGGGAAGTAGATATTGGAAACGCTGTTGTCCGCGCGCGATGCCAGCTTGCCGCCTTCGATCGCCATCGGTTTGTCGCCGCCGAAAGACAAAGGAGCCGGCGTCATCCCTACGCCCATGCCGCTACTGCCGGCGAGCGATGCCGCATTCGGCCATGCTTTTTCAACGGGCGGCGGAGACAAAGGCATTGGCGCAGGAGACGCGCCAAGACCGCCCGGATAGGCCATGCCGCCATCGACAGGATAAATGGTAACGCGCGGATCGGTCGCCATCGGGATTCCCTGATAATCGGGCGTGACGGGTGCAATGGATGTGCTCATGCTGTTGCCGGCCATCGCATCGCCGTCGAGGCTGTATATCTCGACGGAACCGCCGGACAATTTGCTCGTCATTACTTTGAGATCGCGGTCATTGGGCGGCTGGAAATTGGGAACGGGGCGCACGCCCGGCGCTGCGTCCAGACGCTCTGTCACCAGCTTCTGCGGAATCGGCTCGGACGGCGATTTCTTGTCGCCCTGCAAAGACTCGCACGCACCCAGCGGGAACACGATCAACACAGCAAACGAAACCAGTATAATTTTTGTGATAGAACTCACGGGTCACAACCTCCGGATAGGGAATTCGGCCCCATCCTGTCGGAAAAACTTCGCGGATGCAAGAAGTTGAGCCAGCATCGTCCCCAATTTAATTGATTTAATTGATTTTTCCCCCGATATGCGTCAAAGTCGGGACCAGTCTCTTAACCAATTCCAAAAACAGCAGAAAACTTGCCAATGGCCACCCCGATGCCCCGGAAAAACGACGACTCCGCCTCTATTTCCAAAGATTCCAAACAGGCCATAGACCCTGTCGCCTTGTCCCACGCCCTGACGCAGGCCATGGAACGCGCCCTGCCCCTCATTCAGGATTACATGGAGCGCCGCGGCAAGGACGCGGCCCTTGATGCGCTGGACCCGATGCTGGTCATGCAGGAACGCTTTTCCGCCTTTATGGGCGTGCTGATGTCCAACCCGCGCCGCCTCGTCGAATTACAACTCGAATACTGGTCTAACTGGGCGCAGATCTGGCAGAACACGATGCAAAAGCTGAACGGCGAAAAGATCGAGGATTTGTATAAGCCCGAACCCGGTGACCGCCGTTTCCGCTCCGACGACTGGAACGAAAACGTGCTGTTCGATTTCATCAAGCAGTCCTATCTGATGACATCCGGCTGGATGCACCGCGTCGTCCGCTCCACCGAAGGTCTGGACAAGGACATGGTCAACCAGATCGATTTCTACACGCGCCAGTTTGCGGACGCGATGGCGCCCACCAATTTCGTTCTGACCAATCCCGACGTCTTGCGTGAAACCATCAAATCCGGCGGCGAGAACCTTGTCCTCGGCCTTGAAAATTTGATCGAGGATATGGAACGCGGCCACGGCGAGTTGAAAATCAGCACCACCGATTACGAAGCCTTCAAGCTGGGCAAGAACATCGCCGCAACCAAGGGCGCGGTCGTCTATGAAAACGATCTGATGCAGCTGATCCAGTATGAGCCCACAACGAAGGATGTTTTCAAAACGCCCGTGCTCATCGTGCCGCCATGGATCAACAAATACTATATCCTCGATATGCGGCCCGAAAACTCCTACGTCAAATGGCTGGTGGATCAGGGACACACGGTCTTTATCGTCTCGTGGGTCAATCCGGGCAAGGAACACGCGCAAAAGAACTTCGGCTCTTATATGCATGAAGGCGTTCTGGATTCTCTGACGCAGATCGAAAAAATTACCGGCGAAAAATCGACCAATATCATCGCCTATTGCATCGGCGGCACCCTTTTGACCATTACGCTGGCATGGATGAAGGCCAACGGCATGGAAAACCGCGTTAAATCCATAACCTATCTGACAACGCTGATCGATTTCGAAAACGCGGGAGAACTGAAACTCTTCACTGACCGCAAACAAATCGAAGCGATGGAAAAAGAGATGCGCGAAAATGGCGTTCTCTCTGCCGACGCGCTTCAGAAAACCTTCGCCATGCTTCGCGCAAACGATATGATCTGGTCGTTCGTCATCAACAACTACCTGATGGGCCGCGAACCCTTCCCGTTCGACCTATTATACTGGAACGAAGACTCCACCAATATGCCCTGCGCGATGCATTCGTTCTACCTGCGCAATATGTATTTGGAGAACAAGCTGATCCAGCCGGAAGGCCTCGACATCGAAGGCGTGAAGATCGATATGCGCAATATCAAGACGCCAGCCTACTTTCTGTCCACCCGCGAAGATCATATCGCGCCGTGGAAAGCCACCTACTCCGGCTATTCCGCCTTCACCGGCCCTAAAAAATTCACACTCTCGGCTTCCGGCCACGTTGCCGGCATCGTCAACCCGCCGGCGTCCAAGAAATATTGTTACTGGAGTAGCGCCGAAAACACGCCCTCGCCGGAAAAATGGCTGGAACACGCGACAGAAACCAAAGGCAGCTGGTGGACGGACTGGCAAAACTGGATTGTGGATTTCGTTGGATCAAAAGTAGCGGCGCGCGTGCCGAAGGATATAATCGAACCTGCCCCCGGACGCTACGTGGCCAAAAAGGCCGATTGACATAAATGCAACCCCGGTGGTAGACAGGCCATCGGAGTAAGTTATGTCTGAAAATACACCATCAAAACCCTTCTTGTCTGTCGTGCAGCCCTTTAATCTGGAGGATTGCAATTACGTCTGTTCCATCGATTTTGAATACCCCGACGATGCGAATGAACGGAATATGGGCTTGCACGATATTCGCCGCAATCTCGCATGGGCACGCCTGACCAATTACCGCCTGTTGGAAGACGACCTTGCCGCCACAATCTACTTCACCGCCAAAGATGATGTCGTCCGTTTCGGCGTGGCCGCCGCGTCAGGCCAATCTCCCGTCGCCGTCTTTTTCGATGCGCCGCCGAAAACAGGCATGGTAAAATTGCGCAACCGCACGAAAAAACTGCAGCTTGCCGCCGATGAACTCGGCTTTACGGACAAAATCACATTCGCAACAGACGAAGACAACATCCGCATCACCATTCATGCAAAGGACAAAAAAGCCTATTTCGATTTTATGGATGCGTCTGAAAAGCTGAGCCTGAAAGAAAGCGTTTTCAGAGACATCGAAGAATATGATTGCGACGATACCGCCGAAGACATTATCTGCGAAACCGCCGCTCTCAGCACGGACACGAACGAAGCGCCCGCTGCCCCGCAAAAACCAATCAGGAAAAAAGCGGAAATCAATCTTGAAAAAGGCATCATCGATGGCTCCGGCTCCGTTGACGTCTATGGGCCGCGCTTGCAAGCGCGCTTGTCGCTTGCGCACTCCTTCAATGCGGATGATTACCCGCATAGCATGACGTGCACGCTACATCCTTACAACCTGCACGATTTTGATGAATCGCAAGAAGACAACGTTGCCGCCGCTTATCAAGACATGTCTACGACGCTACAGCATCATATGTGGCGCAAAGATGTAGCCGCTGCAACAAAAACGCTGGGCATCCAAAACTATCGTTTTGATGCGGCGGGGACAGATCTCAAGGCATCGTTCCAAACACAGGACGATCTTGATGCCGTGCGCGAAGCGATCAGGCATCCGCCTAAAGCGCCTCGTCCTGAAAGAGAAATTAATACATCTATGGATCGTCTGGGCGTTTTTACATCCAACGCCGCACCGCAAAGAAGTCAGGCTGATCTAAAAGAAGTCGAACACGTATCACGTGCAAGATATGGTTACGGCAAAGACGTCAATCTTAATACCGATGACAGCACCACGCGCACGGCCCAGAAGCTGAAAATAAAAGAAAAATTGAAATTGATCGCGGCTAAGGATTATAAAGTTCTGGATACAGAGGCAGGATTCAGCGTTCTTTTTACAAACGTCATGGATCACTATCACTTCGGGCTGGCCATGACCGCAAATCCGGAAAAATCTCTAAAGCAAAGAATCTATCTGCCGGGAGAAAAAGGCAAATATGCTTCGGAAATTTGGAAACTGAAGCGCTCGTTTACCTTGGCGGCAAAAAGCATCGGCCTGTCCAAAGAGGTGCGCGCCACCCCTGATAAAGATAAAGGCGCCATTATCGTTGCTTCGGCAAGCCTGAATGAATATTTCGCGGTATGGAGAAATCTTTCCGTACGCGGCCGAAGAATTCTTAAAGTATCTCTATAAATATTCCTTAGACAGCTTCACGTAATTGTCGGCAGACACGGGAAAGAAATCGATATCGGCCTGCGTGAGATCGCGCATCTTGCGCGCCGGATTTCCCGCCCACAACTCGCCTTTCGGGACGCGTTTTTTCGGCGTGACCACGGCGCCAGCCGCTACCATTGCGCCGTTTTCAACCACAGCCTCATCCAGAACAATCGCCCCCATGCCGATAAAGGCGTTGTCCTCGATCGTGCAGGCATGAAGCAATGCCATATGCCCCACTGTTACGCCATCGCCCACGTAGCATCCCGATACGCCGCGCGTAACGTGAAGAACGCTGCCGTCTTGAATATTGGTGCGCTTGCCGATGCGGATTTCATGCACGTCTCCGCGCATATTAACGCCGAACCAGATATTGGAATCCTCGCCGATCACAACATCGCCCGCGATGCAGGCATTGGGCGCAACAAAAGCGCTTTCATGAATTTTGGGTAAAATGCCTTTATAGGGAAGGATTAATCCGCTCATGTCTTATCTTAATACGGAATGGGATATTGGCGATAGACTTTATCGATATCTTTCATAACATCATCGGATAACTCGATATCGAATGCCGCGATATTGCTCTTGAGCTGCTCCATCTTTGTGGCGCCTATAATCGTGGAAGTTACAAAACTCTGCATGTCGCAGAATTTAAGCGCCATCTGGCATACATCCATCCCGTGCTTCTTAGCTATATCCATATAAGCAACAACGGCGGCATTGGCTTCGGGCGTATCGCGGAAAGGCGGACGCGGATCAATCGCCCAGCGCGTGCCTTCGGGGCGGGCTCCGTTCAAATATTTCCCGCTGATGCTTCCGGCTGCCAGCGGCGACCATGGAAGATAGGCCACCTCTTCCATCACGCAGACTTCCGCCAGATAAGGATCGTCGCTACGTTTAAGCAGGCTGAATTCATTCTGGATCGACGTCATGCGCGGCAGATTATGAAGTTGTGCAAGCTCGATGTATTTCGAAACTCCCCATGCGCTGTCATCCGACAGGCCGATATAACGGATTTTTCCCGCCTTGATGCATTCATCGAGCGTTTGCAGAACATCAAGGAAATTTTCCGTCTCTCTGGCGGCATTCGCCTTGGTAAAATCGATCTCTCCCGCGTTGTTGCGTCCGAAATGCGGGAACGGCCGGTTGGGCCAGTGCAGCTGGTACAAATCCATATAATCCGTTTGAAGGCGCTTCAGCGACCCTTCCACCGCTTCGCGGATATTTTTTCCGTCAACACGGTTTCCGCCGCGGACATAATCGAAACTCGGCCCGGCCAGCTTGCTCGCCAGAATGATATCCTTGCGCTTTCCGGTTTTTTTAAACCATGTACCGATAATTTCTTCTGTCTTGCCGTAAGTATCTGCGGACGGCGGCACGGCGTACATTTCTGCGGTATCGAAGAAATTGATGCCTTGATCGACAGCATAATCCATCTGCTCGTGGCCTTCGGCCTCATTGTTTTGCTTGCCCCATGTCATGGTGCCAAGACAAACGCGGGATACCTTCAGGCCGCTGGAGCCGAGTTTTGAATACTGCATAAAAATTCCTTTGGTAAAAACAACTGCCGCTTAATTAGGCTGGCGCGCCGGATCGTCAATGCCGTCTTGCGGCGTTCCGCCCAAATAATAAAGATTGTCGCCATAGCCGATGATGCATTTTTTTGCGTTTTCGGTGAAATACTCCACCGCCGTCATAGCATCTATGGGAATATACGGGTTCCTGCCCATCACATAGATTGCGCTTGCCTCGGCCAGATGGGCGAGGACTTCACCTGAAATTTCATGTTGCTCAACCACGTTGTATACATGCCTGGGTTGAATCGGCGCATAGCGATGCCCTGAAAGCTCTTTTAGCCGCGCCATCAATTCCGGATGTTCGCCAAAATCCAGATCTTTGGCCTTGGCATTCAAATAAAGACTATTCAAATCATTGAGACTTGTCAGGATCGGTTCTTTTTGAATATCCCGCATCCGGTCCATGCACAGTTGCATCGCCGCCGTCCACGCGCCAATCTCGGCACGAAAAGCTTTTGCCATCTGGATATCGCGTCGTCGGTCTCTGTCTATGTCGCGCTTGAGATCGCGGAAAAATGCATTCCGCTTATCGCGCAACACCTTCTCGTCGATAAACACATACGGCATAATAGCACTCTAAAGTAAAAAGCACCCCGAAGGGTGCTTTTTTGTGTTTGATTAGCGTTTCGCCCACTGTTTGGAACGACGAGCTTTGTGTTTGCCCACTTTTTTACGCTCGACCTGACGTGCATCGCGTGTCAGGAAGCCCGCTTTTTTCAGCGGCGTGTGCAACGCTGGCTCGAAGTTGTCGAGTGCACGGGAAATACCGTGACGGATCGCGCCGGCCTGACCGGACAAACCGCCACCAACAACCGTGCAGATAACATCGAATTCGCCAACGCGGCCTGCAACCAGGAACGGCTGGTTCAGAACGAGCAAATGCGTCTGACGACCGAAATATTGTTCCTGTGGTTTACCGTTAACGGTGATTTTGCCTTTACCGCGTTGAACCCACACGCGAGCGACGGATTCTTTACGACGGCCTGTACCATAAGCGCGGCCCTGCGCATCGAGCTTTTGCTCGCGTGCCTTGACTTCGCCGGATGCTGCGCCGAGGTCGGCCAGATCTTTTACTGCTGCTTCTTTTTTCGCCATGATACTAGTCTCTCTTGTTCTTAGGGTTCATGCTAGCAACATCAAGCGTCTTAGGAGCTTGTGCTTCGTGCGGGTGGGATGCGCCTGCATAGACTTTCAGGTTTTTCATTTGCTTACGGCCAAGCGGACCTTCTGGGATCATGCGCTCGACGGCTTTTTCAACGACGCGCTCAGGGAAGCGGCCAGCGAGAATTTCGCCTTTGGATTTGCCTTTGATACCGCCTGGGTGGCCTGTGTGCCAGTAGAAGATATCGGCTTTTGCCTTGTTACCCGTCAGACGGACTTTGTCCGCGTTGATGACGATAACATTGTCGCCGTCATCCATGTGGGGGGTATAGCTTGGCTTATGTTTGCCACGCAGGCGAAGGGCGATCAGCGAGGCCAGACGTCCCAGAACAACGCCTTCGGCGTCGATCAGGATCCAGTCCTTCTGAATATCAGCCGCTTTTGCGGAATATGTCATGGTTGGTTTCCTTTTGTTAAAAATCTGCCGTGTTATCGGACAAACTGCAAGAAACGTCAATGAAAAACAGTCATTTAGCGATATGGTACTATAATACCAATATTAAATTCGAACCATCTTCCCACTAACCCGTTGGAATATATGGAGAGTTAGGAAAGAAGGCCAAAATGAAACACGCCCGCCACGACCACGCCAATGATGATGAGACCAGCAACGTCCACACGCTACCGGTCAAAAAAGCCGAACCTGCGGCCGAAAAGCCCGCTGAACCCGACCTCCCGCATAAGGAACGACGCAAGCATATCTGGCGCAATGCCGGCATCGGGGCCGTCATCTTTTTGGCTATCGCGCTGATTGGCGCACGCATTTATCTTCCCTTTTGGGTCACCGACTACGTCAACAAAACGCTGAACAATATTCCGGGCTACACAGGCTCTATCTCCGGCGTCGGCATTTCGCTCTATCGCGGCGCGTATACTATTCACGATTTGAAACTGCTCAAAAAAGACAAAGGCATTCCCGTTCCCTTCATCGATATCAAGAAAACCGATCTATCTTTACAATGGGGTGCACTGTTTGACGGCGCGGTCGTGGGGGATGTCACGCTTTACCAACCGACCATCAACTTCGCGACCAGCAAATCCGGCGCAACCACACAGACAGGCGTGGAAACGGATTGGACAGACCCGATCAAGGAGCTGATGCCGCTCGACATCAACTTCGTCGAAATCCATGGTGGTAAAGTCACGTACAAGAATTTTAACAGTAGCCCAAACATCGATATCTTCATCAGCGGGATGGAGGCAAAGGTTACCAACCTTCGCAATGCCGAGGATAAAAACGTCGCACTGCCCTCCAATCTTGTCGTAACAGGAAAATCCATCGGCGGCGGCAATCTGCGCATCGACGGGAATTTGAACATCTTGAAGAAAATTCCGGACATGGCCATCAAAGGCAAGCTGGAGGCCGTGCAGCTTCCCGCGCTGAACGATTACTCTCAAGCCTTCCTGTCCATCGATTTCAACAAAGGAAAATTCGATCTCTACACAGATATCAATGTGAAGAACGGACAAGTCTCCGGCTTTGTGAAACCGTTGCTACGGGAAATCGACCTGATCGACTGGCAGAATCTGGATCCCAATCCGCTCAATGTTCTGTGGGAATCCGTTGTCTCCATCGTGCTGGAAATCTTCTCGAACCAGTCGAAAGATCAGGTGGCCACGCAAATCCAGCTTGAAGGAAGCCTCGACAGCCCCGAAACCAATTTCTGGTCTACGCTGAACGGCATCCTGCGCAACGCGTTTGTGAAAGCTTATTCGAATACGGTCAAGGAGGAATAATTATTGCGGCAAAAGCTTGATGCAACGTTCGTCGCCGCTACCTGTCACCTTAAGATATTTCGTGACGCTATATCCCTGCCCCCAATCTAAATCGATTGCGTATTCCCCCTCGCCATTAAATGAAAGAGAGACAGTGTGCAGATTTTTTGT
>QFQB01000093.1 GCA_003241475.1 Micavibrio aeruginosavorus | reverse complement strand
GTGTCAAGGGCGCGAAAATCGAAGACTTAAAATATGTCCACTCGCACCTTCATGCCCTGCCGCAATGCCGGAAGATCATCAAGGAACTGGGTTTAAAACCATTCGTCCATGCAGACACGGCAGGCGCCGCCGAAGAAGTCGCCGCCAAGAATGACAAAGAACACGCGGCCATTGCCTCGTCTCTCGCGGGCGAAATCTATGGGCTGGATGTTTTGCGCAAGGATGTGCAAGACGCCGACCACAACACCACGCGTTTTGTCGTGCTGTCCAAAGAAGCCCATGTTCCGGCGTTGGATGACAAGATCATTTATATCACCAGCTTCGTCTTTGTGGTCCGCAATATTCCAGCCGCGCTTTACAAGGCGCTGGGCGGATTTTCGACCAATGGCGTGAACATGATTAAACTGGAATCTTACGTCAATCCAAGCTTTCAGGCAGCCCAGTTTTACGCCGAAGTCATCGGCCATCCGGAATCGCGCCCTCTTCAACTGGCGATGCAGGAACTGGGCTTTTTCGCCAAGGAAGTCACGATTTTGGGGACATATCCGGCCAACCCGTTCCGCAACAAATAATCAATTTGGATTACAGCGTAAACTGGTGGTGGTTTCATACCCTTTTATGCGATCTATAAATTCTGCATAATCATAGAAATTTCTGTCAGGTTCCGTTCTCTCTCTAAGTTCTTGTGCATCGCTACTGTCATGCAAGAACGCCCAAAACTCGTAGTACATCGGATATGCGGCTACACAATCGGCGACACTATCGCCAATTAGCGATAGCCATAACCCTTTATGCTGCCATTGCAGGTCCGACAACTGCCTTTCTCTAAGCTGTACATTGTTTAAGGCTGCATCTTTTTCTAAATCTCTTGAATGAATATTTGTCTCACCAAAAAGACTAGCTAAAGAATATTTATCACTTAAGAGTTTTACGGCCTCGCCAGCGGTGCCGGTAACAAGCGCTGTAACATGATCTATGGATTGCAAATAATTTACAGCATCAAACACATGCGGAAAAGGCTGACAATCTGAGACAAGAAGATCATCGCGGATACGATTACAAGTGGTCTGAAATTCTTTGAATTCTTCATCTGTCATATCTGGAAAAAGATCGGAAACCATTTCTTTCAGTCTTTTATTTCCTATCGCCGCTTTTACCTCGTTAATATGCATCGCAGGGTTCAGACCATGTGCTTCGCAGGCGTCGGCAAAGGCACGCACATAAATGCCTTTGGCATCAAATACCGTGCCAATAAGGTTGAAAACGAAAAGTTGCCGTGTTGATTTCATGGGGGCAAAATACGCTATAAGCTTGGCAATATCAATCTTTATGAAAAATAATAAATGCCAGCTAGTACCACTTTGATTTGTTTAGCTTTTCCATGCTAGGCTGTCGCAGTTTTTAAGGGGATACAGGACCAACATGCTGACCAATGCCGCGCTTGCCGCAAAACTTTTGAAAGACGCCGCTGTTTTTTTTCGCACAATTGGCGATCAAAATCCGCCCCTGAAAGTGCAGATGGAAGAAAACGCCACGGTCTTTGAGCAGGTCGCAGCCCTCGTCGAGCATGACCCGACAGGCGTTATTGCCGACGAATAATCCGCCCTATTTCGTTAAGAAAAAACTGGCCGCAAACGCACCCAAGGCACAGACGAGTCCGCCAATCACGAACAAGATCGTGCTGTAGTCTTTTTTCGGACTCGATTCGAACGTCTTGAGCGTCATATCGACCGTGCGGTTCTTTTTTTGGTCGAAAAACTTCTTTTTCACTTCGATTTTCTGGAATTTTTGGCTCTGGTGAAGCGTTTCGGCCTCATTGATAGCCCGCATCATGTCATCCAGCGTCGCATGTTTTTTCCAGCTGTTGCTACCCTTTTGCTTAGGTGCGGGCATGTCGAACGTGTAAATCGTGTACTCGATCTGTGCGGTCGGAGCCTGTGTCATGAAACCCTCATGTGACGCTGTCATAGGAGAAGAGAATCCCCATAACGCTACCCTAACGCGGAAAGTCTTAACAAAAACTTAATAGAACGGGAAACGCAGGGGATACGCTGTTTCCTTGAGATTCCCACCCAAGATGATTAGAATAGGACAAATGATTCCCGCCCAGGATGGGCCCCTCCCTCACTCTTGAAACAATCCTTTTCGAATAGAACTGCCATGGCCACCAGAAAGTACAAAGTCAAGCGCACCCCAAAAAGCCGTATGGCGCGCATTTTTCCCGATCCCGTGCAGGCATTCATTGCCCGCCGCATTGTTGATTCAACAGGCGGTATCCTCTGCCTCTTTGGTTTGTTCATTCTATTGGCAATTGCTTCTTATAACCGCGCCGACCCTTCAGCGAATACAGCAGGCGCTTCGCCGTCCGGCGTTGCCAACTGGATGGGTGCGAGCGGCGCTTCGACCGCCGATCTTTTGCTGCAGACGATCGGTCTTGGCGGACTTGTGTTCGCCGCCAGTTTTATCGCATGGGGTTCCAGCCTTCTTATCCGTCGTAGCCTCGCGCCGGTGTGGGCGCGTTTTGCCGCGATGATCTTTGGCGCATTGGCAGCAGCAGCAGCCTTTGCACGTCTGCCGTCCGGCGACTGGATGGCCAATTCTTATCTGGGCGGCAGCGGCGGCATGATGCTACTGCAGAAAAGCGCAGATCTCTTCGGAATGGAACGCGGCTTTGGCCTTGTGGCCACAGGCTGGGGTGTCATCGCCTTTGCGCTTTGTTGCGTCGCTTTTGGCGTCGGTCTGGCCGAACTGCGCTGGGTCGCAACGCTCATGGTCAATCTTGTCACAGCCGTTGGTTATTTCTTCTACGATACCGCAACGGCGTTCGTGAACTGGGTACGCCATTACGCCGATGCCGATTACGTCGAGCCAAAAACCAAGAAAGTCCGCAAACCGATCATCCCGCCGATGGAAAGCGACCGCCGCGAAATCGTTCTCGAAAGTGAAGACGATGAGGACGAAGAAGAAGAGGACGAAGAAGAAGAGGATGACGAAGAAGTCGATGAAGACTCCGATGAGGAAGAGGAGGAAGAAGACGAGGAATACGAAGAGGATGAAGAGCCTCACAACATCCGCGTCAACAAGGCCAAGCAGGTTACCAAGGGTAACAACAAAGGCCGTCAGAAGAAATTCCAGTTGTTCGATGGCGGCGAGTGGGAATTGCCCGGCCTCGACCTGTTGAACGAAATCGAAGATGAAAAAGGCGCAGCAAAGGTCGATGAGAAAATGCTGCAGATGAATGCGACCTTTTTGCAGAACGTGCTCAACGACTTCAACGTCAAAGGTACGATCAAATCCATCAACCCCGGCCCTGTCGTCACGCTCTACGAACTCGAACCTGCGCCGGGCACGAAAACGTCGCGCGTCATCGGTCTGGCGGACGATATCGCCCGTTCCATGTCCGCTGTCTCCGTCCGCGCCGCCGTCGTGCCGGGCCGCAATGTCATCGGGATCGAACTGCCGAACAAAATCCGCCAGACGGTTTACTTGCGCGAAATGCTGTCCACGCGCGACTACGAAAAGCACACGGCCAAGCTACCGCTCATTCTGGGCAAAGACATCGGCGGCGCGCCCGTCATCGCCGACCTCGCCCGCATGCCGCACTTGCTGGTGGCCGGTACGACAGGGTCCGGTAAATCCGTCGGAATCAACACGATGATTCTATCGCTACTCTACCGCCTGCCGCCGGAAAAATGCCGCTTCATCATGATCGATCCGAAGATGCTCGAATTGTCGGTGTATGACGACATCCCGCATCTTCTCTCGCCCGTCGTAACCGAACCCGGCAAAGCCGTGGTCGCGCTCAAATGGACGGTCAACGAAATGGAAGACCGCTACCGCGCCATGTCCAAGCTCGGCGTACGCAACATCGACGGCTACAACCAGCGTCTTGCCGAAGCCCGTAAAAAAGGCGAAGTGCTGATGCGCAAAGTACAAACCGGATTCGATCCTGAAACAGGAAAACCTGTTTATGAAGAACAACCGCTCGACCTGACAGATCTGCCTTACATCGTCGTCATCGTCGACGAATTCGCCGACCTGATGCTGGTCGCCGGAAAAGATGTCGAAAGCGCGATCCAGCGTCTGGCACAGATGGCGCGTGCCGCGGGCATCCACCTGATCATGGCCACACAGCGCCCGTCCGTTGACGTTATCACCGGCGTTATCAAATCCAACTTCCCCTCCCGCATCTCGTTCGCGGTATCGAGCAAAATCGATTCGCGCACCATCTTGAACGAAGGCGGCGCAGAGCAATTGCTAGGTCAGGGGGACATGCTGTATTCCGCCGCAGGCTTGCCGTTGAAACGAGTGCATGGCCCGTTTGCATCCGATTCGGACGTTGAAAATGTCGTCAACTTCCTCAAATCACAGGCTGAGCCAAGCTATATCGAAGACATTACCGAAGGCGACTTCGAAGGCGGCGAATTCGGCGAAGAAGGCGGCGGCGAACAATGCGACGAGTTATACGATCAGGCTGTTGCCCTTGTCGCCCGCGAGCAAAAAGCCTCAACCAGCTTTATCCAGCGTCACCTGCAAATCGGCTACAACCGCGCAGCCCGCATCATCGAGGAGATGGAAAAGCAGGGCGTGGTCGGAAAATCAAACCATGTCGGCAAACGCGAAGTTCTGGTCGGGCAACGCTAAAAACAGCCTTCTTTGATTTCAAAGACTTAGCCGAGCTTCAATAGTTTGTTCTGCGGATTTTTTTAAACTGCCGTAGCGGGTTCGACGATGGAATTCGCTGCGGATTTACGGCGGACATAGCGGCGGCCCCATTCATTAAAGGGAAGCTCGATATAGCGGCAGGTGAAATAGCTGACCCCGAACACAATCGCCAGCATCAAGACCTGCATCAGATCTCCGAACCATAGACCAAGATTAATGGTTTCATCAGTCATGCCCAGCGCATTGGTTGTATGATGTATGATCGTCTGGCCGCTCAATTTCTCATAGGTTTTGAAAATCCCGAAAAAAATCTGGTGCAAAACATAGTGCATCAGATAAGCGGAATAAGACAGCAACGCCAGTACCATGAATATTTTCTGCTTCAAAAACCGGCTCACAGGCCCGCCTTCAAAAGCGAAGATGATTGTAACGGGCATAAGGAACAATGGAGAAAGTAGCGAAAACTTGGTCAAGCCTAGGAAGACGATGAAGCCCGCAACGGCAACAACGGCAAGAATTTCAAGAACGGGAAGAAATTTTTTCCAGTTGGAATACTGCGCGCACCAAAGATAGAGGTGATAGCAAAGCACGCCGGCGCTAAAGCCGTAAATGCTACGGAAGATTGCACCATGCGTCGTCAAATCCATTGTCTGGATGCCGGCAAAATATAGCGCCGCAGGAACTATGATAACGCTGGCCAGACAAAGCATCCATAACCTATGACGAAGCCACAGAACGGAAACGGCAAACAAGATATAAGTGAAAAATTCGACACTGATGCTCCAACTTGGCGCATTCCATGTGGTGATCCCGTAAATTCCCATCCCCTGCAGCAAAAAGATGTTTGCGAACAAAGAATCGATGGATTTGTAATCGCTCGCAAATGGACCGCCGCCAACAGGGATGACAAACTTCGTCATTTCCAATCCGACCAGCAGTATCAGAGTAAAAAAGTGCAAAGGATAGATTCGCATAAAGCGGCGGACCATGAAATCCTTAACGGCATAGCCTTCTGCCATGCGTTTCTCGTAATTGCTCGCGATCACAAAGCCGCTCAACACGAAAAAGAAATCAAGCATGACGTAAACGCCGGCAAGGGGTGCCATGTCGGAAATATGGCTATGGATCACATAATTGAAATGATAGACGGCCACGGCAGCGGCACCGATACCACGCCAGGCATTCAGGGCGTCAAAGCGGCGTTCCTGCATCGTTTCCATCATATTTACCTTTTTACATATCAAACACGGGACACCCTACCTTGTTAATTACTAATATGTCAAAATAATTATGTCATCACAGACACTTATTTTAATATTCGGTTCGCAAACAATGGGTTACTATTACAGAGCTCTTGAAAGGTTTGACCAATATGGACGTTGTGGGCATCGGCCTCGCCAATATCGATCTTGTCGCGCACATAAGCGATAAGTTCCTTGAAACACATAAGATACCCAAAGGGCTGGCCCGCGCCATGGATGATTTGTCCTTCGCACGCCTGCGCGCCGACCTCGAAAGTTATGATGCCATCCCGGGCGGTTGCGCCGCCAACAGCCTGTGCGGCATGGCAGCCTATGGGGTTCCAACACAGTTTTTCGGCAAGATCGGCGATGATTCCTTTGAATCCCTTTATCGCGCCTCCTTTTCCGATTACACGGTCGCCTTTGATGTAGACGCAGGCCGCCAAGAATCTTCCCAATGCGCCGTGCTGGTAACGCCTGACGGCGAACGCTCCTTTGCCTATAGCCACGGCGCCAGCTGGGACTTGTCTCCTGCCGATATCGACACAGACGCCCTCGCAAAGGCTTCGATGATCGTGACGGAAGTCTATCTGTTCGAATTCGGACAAGACAGCAACACGGCAAAAGCGGTGTTTGAAACGACGGCTCAAAACAAAATCCCGCTGGTCATGAAGATGATGGATCGTGTCTTCGGCCAACGCTACGCCCAGAAAATCCGCGCATTGGCGGACGCGGGCATTTTAAATTTGCTGGTGGGAAACCACGAAAATCTTCCTGCCTTGGTCGGCGCAAGTTCGCTCGAAGAAGCATTACCCGCCTTCAAGGACTGGAAATGCGATGTCCTGCTGACGCACAATGCAAAGGGCGCCTATTATATTTCCAAAGGCGAGGTTGCCCATTTTCCCGTGCAACCTGTCGCCAACCCCAAAAACACCACCGGCGCAGGCGACCAGTTTCTGGCAGGCTTCCTGATGGGACGTCTGGACGAGAAGCCCGTGGCCGATTGCATGGAATTTGCGGCGTCGTGCGCACGGTCCATCCTGATGCATGACACCGCGCGCCCGCCGCTGGTCAACCGCCATTCCATCCGGTTTTAGCCGCGGCCAGCACAAGGCAAAGCCGCTTTTTGGCCTTTCTTTGAACGCTTTTATCTTTTAGAAATAGGATTATGAAACAGATCGCGCTTGCCCTCTTCGCAGGGCTTATGATGTTCTCCGCTCCCGCCGCCGACGCGCAGGTGCAAGACCCCGAAATCGCCAAGGCCGAAACCTATCTGCAGAACCTGAAAACCGCGCAGGCCGATTTCATCCAGACATCCTCGCTCGGCTCGCGCCTGTCCGGCAAATTCTATCTCAACCGCCCCGGCAAGTTGCGCTTCGATTACAACGAAGTGCAGGACTTCATCGTCGCCGACGGCGTGTTCGTCTATTTCTACGACTCGCAGCTCGGATCGCAATCTAACGCACCGATCGGACAAACCCTTGCCGACTTTTTGCTACGCGAGGATTTGA
>QFQB01000092.1 GCA_003241475.1 Micavibrio aeruginosavorus | reverse complement strand
AGCAACAGATGGGCAAGGAATCCTTCCTGAATTTCATCAATGATATCTGTCTTTTGAAAAAGCCTGAGATCGAAATTCCCGAAGTCGGCGCGCCGTCTTTGCCCGATACGTCGGACATCCGCATGATGACGGCGGCTTTCGGACATGGAATTTCGGTTTCGCCGCTGCAGATCGTGACGGCGGCATCCTCGATCATGAACGGCGGCATTCTCATTAAGCCGACGCTGGTGCTGGATAAAGATCCGAACAGGACCAAATCGGATAAAAGTAGCGTCCGCATCGTCTCGGAAAAAACCGCGCACCGCATGCGCCAGTTGATGCGTCTTGTCGTCACGGATGGCACGGGCGGGAAGGCGGACGTTCCCGGCTACAATGTCGGCGGCAAAACGGGCACGGCGGACAAAAACGAAGGCGGACGCTACGAGAAAAATAAGCGTCGCTCGTCCTTCATGGGCTTCTTTCCGGCAGAGGCTCCTAAATATGCTGTTTACGTGATGGTGGATGAACCCAAAGGCACCAAGGAAAGCTACGGCTATGCAACGGCCGGATGGGTTGCCGCCCCTGCCGTTGCCGGTGTCATTGAGTCTATCGTCGCAATCGAGGGGATTAAGCCGCAGGACAGCGACGAGCTTGGCGGAACGCTTTCAGCATACGTGAAAACAAAAGAACAAATCGAAAAGGAAAAGCAGCTTGTTGCTCTCACAGGTCATTAAAACGCCGCGCGAGATGGAGATCACGGGCATCACGGCCGACAGCCGCCGTGTGCGTCCGGGCTATTTGTTCGCGGCGCTACCGGGAAGCAAGGCCGATGGTGCGAAATTTATTCAAGATGCCATCATGCACGGGGCGGATGCTATTCTGGCGCAGAAAGGAACGGTTCTACCAGAGGGCACGCATGCCGTCCTTTTGACCGTAGACAATCCGCGCAAAGAGCTCGCGCGCATCGCCGCTACCTTTTATGATCATCAGCCTGAGATGATCGTCGCCGTAACGGGGACGAGCGGGAAAACCTCTACCGTTTCCTTTACGCATCAGCTGTGGCAACTCGCGGGCATCATGCAAAGCGCGTCTTTGGGAACATTGGGAGTGCGTGCGCCGGGCATGATCCGCTCCGGATCGCTTACCACGCCCGATACGGTTTCGCTTCATGCGGAACTAGCCGACCTGGCCGCCGCCGGCGTGACGCATCTGGCGATGGAGGCTTCCAGCCACGGTCTGGATCAATATCGTCTGGACGGCGTGCATATATCTGCCGCCGCCTATACGAATTTGAGCCGCGACCATCTGGATTACCACGCATCGATGGATGAATATTTTGCCGCCAAGTCGCGGTTGTTTTCCGATGTCATGAAGGCGCGCGGCACCGCGGTGTTAAACGCCAATGACGATTATTTCGACAAGCTGGAGTCCCTTTGCAAGGCACGCGGTCATAGGGTTATCTCTTTTGGCGATAAGGCCGGCGATATTTGCATTCAGCGCCGTACGCCGTGTCCGTCGGGTCAGCATGTCGTGCTGTCCGTCATGGGAAAAACCTACGAGGCGACAGTTCCGCTCGTCGGCTCGTTCCAGATCATGAACGCGCTATGTGCGCTTGGTCTTGTTATGGCCGATAACGATGATATCGACGCGCTCGTTCCGCTTCTTGAAAAACTTCAAGGCGTTCCGGGGCGCTTGCAATTGATCCCGGGCCATCCAGAAGGCGCTGCCATCTATGTCGATTACGCGCACAAGCCCGGGGCGGTGGAGGCTGTGCTGAACACGCTTCGCCCGCACACTGAAGGAAAGATGGTTTGCGTACTTGGATGTGGTGGAAATCGCGATGCGGGCAAGCGTCCGATCATGGGGCGCATAGCCAGCGGTCTTGCCGATGTGGTGATCGTGACGGACGACAATCCGCGCGACGAAGACCCCGAAGAAATCCGCGCAGCCATCATGGAGGGCGCGCCCGATGCGATTGAAATCGGCGACCGCCGCAAAGCCATCGAATATGCGGTGGAGCAACTTCACAAGGGCGATGTCTTGGTCATCGCAGGCAAAGGGCATGAGCAAGGGCAGATCATCGGCGGCCGGACGGAACCGTTCGATGATGCCGATATTGCATTGAAATCAATAAAAAGACTGACAATAGAGGTTTGAGGGATATGGCGGGATCGAATAGTTTGTGGACGATGAAAGAAGTTACGGGCGTTGCGCACGCACGCGCGGGCACTGGAAACTGGTCTGCGACCGGTGTTTCCATTGATTCCCGCACAGTGCAGCCGGGCGATCTATTTATCGCCATCGCAGGCGACAACAGCGATGGTCATGCGTATGTTGCCGATGCGGTCAAAAAAGGCGCTGTGGCGGCAATTGTTTCCCGTCCTGTCGATGGCGTCGATGCCGAAAAACTCTTGATCGTCGATGACACGTTCAAGGCATTGCAAGAGCTGGGCCAGGCTTCACGCGCCCGCACGGCGGCAAGCATCATCGCTGTCACGGGTAGCGTCGGCAAAACGGGCACGAAAGAAATGCTGGCTGTGGCCTTCGCCACGCTGGGCCAGACGCATGCCAGCATCAAAAGCTATAACAATCACTGGGGTGTACCGTATTCTTTGTCCACCATGCATGCGGGAACCGATTACGGCATTTTCGAAGTCGGCATGAACCATGCCGGCGAAATCGCGCCGCTGTCCGAAATGATCCAGCCTGATGTTTCTATCATCACAACGGTCGAAGCCGTGCATGCCGGAAACTTTCCGAACGGGGAGGAAGGAATTGCCGATGCGAAAGCGGAAATTTTCGACGGCATGAAAGAAGGCGGCACCGTTATCTTGAACGCCGACAATCAATGGTTCGATCATCTTTGTAAAAAAGCATCGGCCAAAAATCTGAAAATCATCTCCTTTGGCGAAAACGAAAAGGCGGATGTGCGTTTGGCTGGTTTTCTTGTCGCCGCCAACGGCAGCCGCATCGAAGCGGATGTCATGGGCGAACGCGTGTCGTTCACCATGCAGTCCATCGGCAAGCATCTGGCGCTCAACGCGCTCTCCGCATTGGCCGCGATCAAGGCTGTGGACGGCGATGTGAAAAAGGCGGCGCGCGCCATCGGGAAAATCGAGCCTTTGGCCGGACGCGGCAAACGCGAGCTTCTGGATCTGGGCGATGCGGAAAATCCCGTCGTTCTGATCGACGAAAGCTATAACGCTTCTCCGGTCGCCATGAAAGCGGCATTCAAGGTGCTGGCGATGATCGATCCGGGGCGCGGCGGGCGGAGAATCGCGGTTCTGGGCGATATGTACGAATTGGGCGCCGACGGCCCCCGTTTGCATAAAGAATTGGCGTTGCCCTTGGAAATGGCCGGAGTCCAGCTGGTTTACACCAGTGGACCTCTGATGAAAAACCTTTATGATAGCCTGCCTCAGGACAAACGCGGCGCGCATGTGGACGATACGAAGGAATTGGCGAAAATCGTTCCCGAAGTTTTGGTTCCCGGCGATGTCGTGATGGTCAAGGGCTCGCGCGGTCCGGGAGAAAAACCGCGCATGCAATTGGTGGTCGAGGCTTTGCGCGCGCTACCGGACAAACTCAAGAAAAAAGGACTTGCTAGGTAAGCCATGCTTTACAATCTTCTCGCGCCCTATGCGGATGATTTTATTTTATTCAACCTGATCCGCTATATCACTTTCCGGACGGGGGCGGCGATGCTGACCGCCATGATTATCTGTTTCCTTATCGGCCCCGGCATGATCCGCTGGCTGAAAAAGAAGCAACGCGAAGGGCAGCCGATCCGTAGCGACGGTCCCGAAACCCATTTCAAAAAAGCGGGCACGCCCACCATGGGCGGATTGATGATTCTGATCTCCGCCGGCATTTCCGTTCTTCTCTGGGCCGATTTATCCAATCCTTATGTCTGGATCGTTGCCGGGGTCATTATCGGCTACGGACTGATCGGCGCCGCCGACGACTACGCAAAGCTGACCAAGCGTAGCCACCACGGCATTCCCGGGCGCATCAGACTGCTGTTCGAATTCGGCATCGCGTCTTGCGCCATCGCCGCCTATATGTTCTTCACGCATGACGCCATCGACACGGGCCTCGCCATTCCCTTCATGAAGGGCTATCTCATTCCGCTCGGATTTTTGTTCATTCCGTTTGCCATGCTGGTCATGGTTGGTGCGGCCAATGCAGTCAACCTCACCGATGGTCTGGATGGTCTTGCCATTGTGCCGGTGATGATTGCCGCCGGATCGTTCGGCCTGATTTCCTATTTCGTAGGCAACGCGGTTTATGCGCCGTATCTTGGCATCACCTTTATTCCTGGCACGGGCGAACTTGCAATTATATGTGGTGCGCTCATTGGGGCAGGGATCGGATTTTTATGGTTCAACGCGCCGCCCGCCATGGTCTTTATGGGCGATACGGGCTCTTTGGCCATGGGTGCGGGCCTTGGCGCCATCGCCATGGTCGTCAAACACGAAATCGTTTTGTTCGTGATCGGCGGTCTGTTCGTGCTCGAAACCGTTTCCGTGATCGTGCAGGTGGTATCCTTCAAACTTACGGGCAAGCGCGTTTTTGCCATGGCGCCGCTCCATCACCATTTTGAAAAGAAAGGCTGGTCGGAGCCGACCATCGTGATCCGTTTTTGGATCATTGCCGTCATTTTGGCTCTGGTCGGTCTTGCAACCTTGAAGCTCAGATGATCGACACGCAGCCTTATGTCCGCACTTTGCAGGGAAAACCCGTCGCCGTTCTGGGTCTCGGCGTTTCCGGCTTGGCGACGGCAAAGGCGTTGATCAAGGGCGGCGCGCAGGTTCTGGTCTGGGACGACAAGGATGATGCGCGCGAAAAAGCGCTGGACGAAGGCTTCAATCTTTTGAATTTTGCGGTGGAAGGGCTGGAAGGCTATGGCGCGCTCGTCATGGCGCCGGGCATTCCACTTACGCATCCCGCGCCGCATCCGGCGGCTGTTCGTGCCAAAGAAGCCAATGTCGAAATCATCGGCGATCTTGAAATTCTTCACCGCTCCGGCCACACCTGCAAAGTCGTCGGCATTACCGGCACCAACGGCAAGTCCACGACAACGGCGTTGGTCACACATATCTTGAATGAATCCGGCAAGCACGCGATTGCGGCGGGCAATATCGGTACGCCCGTTCTGATGCTTGATCTGCCGCCGCGCGAAACCGTTCTGGTGCTGGAAATTTCCTCTTATCAAATGGATTTATGCCCGTCGTTCCGTCCCGACATTGCGGTGCTTTTGAACATCAGCCCCGATCATCTGGACCGCCACGGCGGCATGGACGGCTATGCGCTGTCCAAAGAGCGAATGATGGAAGGCGGCGGCACGGCGATCTGCGCGGTGGATGATGCGCCGACGCTGGCGATTTACGACCGGATTTCCAAAACCGATACGCGTCATGTTATTCCGGTGTCTTTCAAAAAAGAATTGACGGGCGGCGTTTATATAAAAGACGGACAATTGATGGACGCCATCGACGGCGAAGCCGTAGCTATCGGCAATGCAACAGATCTGCCTGCGCTTCCCGGAACGCACAACGGACAAAATCTTTGCGCATCCTATGCCGTTTGTAAAACGCTGGGCGTTGCGCCCGAAGATATTCTCAAATATGCGCGGACCTATGCGGGCTTGCCGCACCGCCAACACACGGCGCGTATCATCAACGGCATCGCCTATGTCAACGACAGCAAAGGCACAAACGCCGATGCAACGGTCCGTGCGTTGTCCTGTTATTCCAACGTCTATTTGATTGCGGGCGGACGCGCGAAAGAGGGCGGGCTGAACGGCATCGAAATCTATGCGGATCGTCTGCGTCATGTTTTTCTGATCGGAGAGGCCGCCGAAGATTTTGCCGTCTGGCTCAAGAAGCTTGGCATCCCCCATGACATAAGCGGCACATTGGATGTCGCTGTTTTAAGCGCGCACAAAATGGCGCAGGACAACCGCGGACAACCGGGTGGCGCCAGCACCGTTCTTTTGTCGCCCGCCTGCGCATCGTGGGATCAATTCCGCAATTTCGAACATCGCGGCGAAGTCTTTACCAATCTCGTCAACGCCTTGTCGGAGGATGTGCCGTCATGAATTTCTTTACCCGCACGGACAAATCCTTTTTGGGGCAATGGTGGTGGACGGTTGACCGCGTGACGCTGGCGATCCTTTTTACCATCTGCATTTTCGGGATCGTTCTGGTTACGGCGGCAAGCCCCGCCGTTGCCAACCGCATCGACACGGCCTCTCCGTACCACTTTATCATCCGCCACATCGTGTTTCTGGTCCCGTCCATCGGTTTGATGATCGGTCTTTCCATGACCAATCTGCAGCAGGTCTGGCGTGCGGCGGTGATTATTCTGGGCGTGTCTGTCTTTTTAATGATGCTGGTGCCGGTCATCGGCGATGAAGTGAAGGGCGCGCAACGCTGGATTGGTCTCGGACCGCTTTCGCTGCAGCCGTCCGAACTGGCAAAGCCGTCGTTTATCGTCGTGGCCGCATGGCTTATAGCGCGGCAAAAGGAAAAACCGGAATTTCACGGCATTGTTTTCGCGGGCGCTTTGTACGGCCTTGTCGTTCTGCTACTGGTTTTGCAGCCTGATATGGGCATGACCTTTATTGTAACGGCAAGTTTCCTGACCATCATCTTTCTGGCGGGCCTGCCGTTCCGCTGGATTATTCTGCTGCTGGGGATCGTGATCGCGGCGGCGGTCTTGGCCTATTTCAGCTTCAGCCACGTGCAGTCGCGCTTTGATCGCTTCGTCAATCCCGAAAGCGGCGATACCTATCAGATCGACCGGTCTTTAAGCGCGTTCCGCCATGGCGGCCTGCTCGGCACGGGCGCGGGGCAGGGAACCGTGAAGATGCACATTCCCGATGCGCACGCAGACTTTATTTTCGCCGTGGCGGGAGAAGAGCTTGGCATGCTCATGACCGTTCTTTTGGTCGGTCTTTACGGCTATGTGATCCTGCGCGGCTACAACCGCATCATGGATACGGACAACATCTTTATTATTCTGGCGAGCGGCGGTATTTTGACGCTCTTTGGACTGCAGGCGCTGATCAACATGGGCTCGTCCATTCACTTGCTGCCGACAAAAGGCATGACCTTGCCGTTCATCAGCTACGGCGGATCATCCTTGCTGTCGTCGGGCATCGCGATGGGAATGTTGCTTGCCCTGACGCGCAGGCAGTCGCGCTCCGGCATCGCCCGAAGCGGTCTGTCCATACGTCCTATCGGAGGAGCGGTGAAATGAGTACGGGTGAAACAATCAAACCAACGCCGAAGTTGATTCTGCTGAGCGCGGGCGGAACGGGCGGCCACATGTTTCCTGCCGAAGCGCTGGCGCAGGATTTGCTTTCGCGCGGATACCGCGTTGCGCTCGCCACCGATATCCGCGGCAAGCGGTACGAGCCTTTCGCGGGCGGCATTCCGGTTCATGTGCTGAAGTCCGGCACCATCGGT
>QFQB01000091.1 GCA_003241475.1 Micavibrio aeruginosavorus | reverse complement strand
CATATCCTGAACATCACGACCTTTGCGCTCGATGTCGGCGCGATTACGCCTGCGCTGTGGGGCTTCGAAGAGCGTGAAAAGGGCATGGAATTCTATGACCGCGTTTGCGGGGCGCGTCTTCACGCCAATTATTTCCGTCCCGGCGGCGTGTCGATGGATATGCCTGCCGGTCTTGCCGAAGATATGAAGGCATGGGTCGATCAGTTCCCGAAATTCCTGAAAGATCTGGATTCTCTTCTGACCGATAACCGCATCTTCAAGCAACGCACCGTCGATATCGGTGTGGCAAGTGCGGAAGAAGCCATGGACTGGGGATTTTCCGGCCCGATGTTGCGCGGTTCCGGCGTGGCGTGGGATTTGAGAAAGTCGCAGCCGTATGATTGCTATGCCGATCTTGATTTCGACATTCCTGTCGGCAAGACGGGCGACTGCTATGCGCGCTATCTTGTCCGCATGGAGGAAATGCGCCAATCGCTGAAGATCATGCGCCAGTGCCTCGAGCGCCTGCCGTCCGGTCCTGTGCGTTCTAACGATTACAAAGTTTCGCCGCCCCCGCGCGCCGAGATGAAGCGCTCGATGGAAGCCTTGATTCATCACTTCAAACTTTACACTGAGGGCTATCACGTGCCTGCCGGTGAAACATACACGGCTGTCGAGGCGCCAAAAGGCGAGTTCGGGGTCTATCTGGTCGCGGATGGTTCCAACAAGCCTTACCGTTGCCACATCAAGGCGCCGGGCTTTGCGCATTTAGCTGCGCTTGATTACATAAGCCGCGGCCACATGCTGGCGGATGTTGTATCGAACATTGGTTCGATGGATGTCGTGTTCGGAGAGATAGACCGATGAAAACGGTTCTGCTTCTTCTTGCTTTGTTCACGGGGATGGCGGCGTTTCAGCCGTCGGCCGCGCATGCAACGCAAGTGCAAGAGGCTCAGCCGGATTTGTATGCCAATCTTAGCAAGGCTTGGCGGCAGCGCGGCGTAGAAGGCGTGAAGGCCATTCTTAACAGCCACCAGATCGAAACCTATGCGGACCAGCAAACCGCGACAACGTGGCTTCAAAACAACTATGAAATGGATCGCCGCAATCCACGCATCGGTCTTCTTTATGCCGATGCGCTCTATCCGCTTGCGCGCGATTATAAGATGGCCCGCAAAGAAAGCGAATATCATCATTATATGCTGGCTGGCTTGACGGCTTTTTTGTCCAGCCAACTTATTGCCTATGAGGATATCGCACGCTGTGCGGATAAATCCGTCGGTGCGGCCTATGCGCAAAGCTGGCGCGAGGGAAAGACATACGAGACGTACAAAGTTTACGCGGCGTCCTTATCAAAGGAGCAGCGCCAATCTGTTTGGGAGAGCGTCAAAAAAATATCCGACGGACGCGACAAAAGCGAGCCGGATAAAACCGCTTGCGCGGGCGGTGCCGAGGCTCTGGCGGCCGCGCAAATGAAGGGCGATTGTCAGTCTACGGGGCTAGATAAAACAGACATGAAGTGCGACGAAGAAAAATACATCGAAATCCTGAACGACGATCAGTGGCAAGCTTTACGTTTGAAAGTGCAAGCCGCCGTGATGGACCATACTTTAAAAGGCAATATCTAAGATGAAAAAGAAACTGGAATTGAACGCCGATTACCAGCCAAAGGAATTTGTTTTCAAGGACAAAGCCAAGGTAAACGAAATTATCGCGCGTTATCCCAAAGGGCGTCAGCAATCGGCGACGATGCCGCTTCTTGATCTGGCTCAGCGTCAGGTTGGTGAAGAAGGCGCGAAGGCCAATCCTCCTTACGGTGGCTGGATTCCCCGTGCGGCTATGGATGAAGTGGCGCGCATTGTCGATGTGCCGCCGATGCGCGTGTACGAGGTGGCGACGTTCTATTCCATGTACAATCTGGCGCCGGTCGGGAAATATCTTTTGCAGGTTTGCACGACCACGCCTTGCTGGCTGTGCGGGTCTTCCAAGGTTGTAGATGCTATCGAAAAAAACCTTGGCATTCATATGGGTGAAAGCACGAAGGACGGCATGTTCTCCACGATGGAAGTGGAATGTCTGGGCGCTTGCGCCAATGCGCCGATGATACAGGTCAATGACGATTTCTATGAAGACCTGACGGAAGAGACGATGACGAGCCTGCTCGAAAATCTGAAAAAAGATGTCGTGCCGGCGCCGGGCCCGCAGAACGGGCGTAACAAGGCCGAAGCTTTGGGCGGTTCCAACACATTGAAGAGAGCATAATATGCTGGAAGACAAAGACAGAATCTTTACGAACCTGTACGGCCGCGAGCCAGCGAGCCTCGAATATGCGAAAAAACGCGGCGATTGGGATGATACGAAAGCGATCATCGCGAAAGGGCGCGACTGGATCATCGACGAGATGAAAAAATCCGGGCTTCGCGGGCGCGGTGGCGCGGGCTTTCCGACTGGTTTGAAATGGTCGTTTATGCCAAAAGAACTTAAAGACAAGCCGCATTACCTTGTCGTCAATGCCGATGAATCCGAACCAGGCACCTGCAAAGACCGCGAAATCATGCGTCATGATCCGCACAAGCTGATCGAAGGTTGCTTGATCGCCGGTTTTGCCATGCAGGCGCATCATGCCTTTATCTACATTCGCGGCGAGTTTTTCTCTGAAGGTTCCGAAGTCGTCAAAGCAATCGAAGAAGCGCGTGCGGCGGGTTTGCTCGGCAAAAATGCCGCAGGCACGGGTTGGGACTTTGATATCACCTTGCACAGAGGTGCCGGTGCTTATATCTGCGGCGAAGAAACAGCGTTGCTGGAATCTCTCGAAGGCAAAAAAGGACAGCCGCGCAACAAGCCGCCGTTCCCTGCGGGCGCAGGTCTTTATTCCGCGCCGACCACTATCAACAACGTGGAATCCATTGCCGTCGTGCCGACGATCTTGCGCCGCGGCGGAAGCTGGTTTGCGGGGCTTGGTAAAGACGAAAAGAACACGGGCACGAAGCTGTTTTGTTTGCTTGGTCACATCGGCACGCCGTGCGTGGTCGAAGAAGAAATGGGCATTCCGCTTCGTGATCTTCTTGAAAAGCATGGCGGCGGTGTCCGCGGCGGTTGGGACAATTTGCTTGGTGTTATTCCTGGTGGGGCGTCCACGCCGGTCATTCCAAAAGATGTTTGCGATACTGTTTTGATGGATTTCGACTCGCTTCGTGCTGTGCAATCCGGTCTAGGGACGGCAGGTGTGATCGTCATGGATAAGTCTACAGACATCGTTTATGCCATCGCGCGTCTGGCGCAGTTCTACATGCATGAATCCTGCGGCCAGTGCACGCCATGCCGTGAAGGTACTGGCTGGATGTGGCGTATGATGACTCGCATGGTCAAGGGACAGGCAACGCTTGAGGAAATCGATATGTTGCTCGATGTCACCAAAGAAGTGGAAGGCCATACGATCTGCGCGCTCGGCGATGCCGCCGCGTGGCCGATTCAGGGGCTTATCCGCCATTTCCGTCCCGAAATGGAAAAACGTATTCTCGACTACCGCAAAATGGCAAAGGCGGCGGCGTAAATGGGATATGACGACGAAGATGACGATGATGTCGTCATCATAAAAGATTCCAACGGCAATGAATTGAAGAATGGTGATAATGTTACCGTCATTAAGGATTTGCCCGTCAAAGGAACCTCAACGGTGATTAAGCGCGGAACATTGATCAAGAATATCCGTCTGACGAATAACCCTGAGCAGATTGAATGCAATGCCGACAAGGTTAAAGGCCTTGTTCTTAAAACCTGCTTTCTGAAGAAAGCCTGACGACAGATTGTTGACATAACTTTTTCATTATGCAAGTCTGCATGAATGTCTTCACTAAGTGCTTCTAGCGTTGTTCCTTTTCGCGGCGAAAATACTTGCGTGATATCGCCTCTTAAACTTCACAGCGATCGTGCGAATTACGGCGGCTCACGCCCCGATCGCCTCAAATGGCTTTACAATCGTATTGAGCATGAAAAGTTTCTAACCTATCCTGGTGGTGCCATCATCGTCGGCCACAGGTCGCGCGATGTGGTTCATAATCCGGATTATTGGGGCGGAGACGGTGTGTGGGTGACAATTCCATCCACGTATAACGGCAAGGATTTGTCTCGCGCGATGAAGGAAGAATATGTGGTGTATGACCAAAACAGCCAACAGCATTTTGTGAACGGCGTGGAGCACAGGATCAAATTTGATCCCGAAAGCAATTATTACGGGCTTGAGCCGGTAAGGCCGCCGTCCGATCAGGCGCGCAGTTTCGACGCTTTGGCTCCGAAGTAAACGCCGGCATTTTCGAATAATTGCAATCCGTCGGCTTGTTCGGACAAGGCTTTGCCGTCGCGGCGGGCTTTGTCTTTCAGGTTCGCGTAATCATCGCGTTGCCATGTGAACATGCCGCGTTCGGGGTGCGGCATCAAGGCGAGAACGCGGCCCGTGGGGTCTGTCATGCCAGCGATATCATCCATCGCGCCGTTCGGGTTGAATGGGAATTCGCCGTCCGCGCGCGCGCCGTCCGGTTTGATAAAGCGCAAGGCGATTTGCTTCATATCCTGCAGTGTTTTCAAAACCGATCCATCCATCATAAAACGCCCTTCGCCGTGCGCGACAGGAATATGCATTTTGTCGATGCCGGAAAGCCATGGCGATTTCGTATCCTGTACGGCGACATCGATCCATCGGCATTGATAGCGGGCGGTCAGGTTATGCGTCACGGCGACAAAACGCTCGCCGTATTTCTTGTTAATGGCGGGCGCAAGGCCGAGATTGGCAACGATCTGGCAGCCGTTGCAGATGCCGAGGGTGAGCGTGTCGCGCTCGACGAATTTTTTCAAATGATCCCAGAGTGTCAGGCGCATTTTCTGCGCGAAAGCATTGCCCGATCCTGTGTCGTCGCCGTAAGAGAATCCGCCGGGAATGCAAAGAACCTGAATGTCGTTCAACTCATTCGGGTTTTCGGCCAAATCATTGATGTGGCGGATGGCGGATTTGAAACCTGCTTGTTCAAACGCGAAGGATGTTTCTTCTTCGCTATTAAGGCCATAACCGGCAAGGACAAGTGATTTTGCGGTCATGATTAAAAATCCTTCAGCGGTTGTTTGTACGCGGTTTCAAGGTCGGCAAGCTTCGAGCTGTGGCCGTTTATGATAAGCGTTGCTTTGTCCGTCATTGTTCCGATTTTTGTCGCCGATGCGCCGAAGAGTTTTTCGAATGCATCGATATCTTTCGGCCCGACGGTTACGATTACGCGGCCTGTGCTTTCCGAGAATAGGAAAGTGTCGAGGCGCATATCGGTCTTGATCTCGATATCCATGCCAAGCCCCGAAGCAATGCATTTCTTGGCGAGAGCAACACCGGCGCCGCCGAGGGTAACGGGCAAGGCCGAGGCGATCAGGCGGGCCTTGTTCGCTTCGCTGATCTTTTTGTAAAGCGCGAGGTTTGCGCGCGCATCCGTCTCCGGCACATTGTTTCCAAGCTCGCCGTTCAACGCGTAATATTCCGATGCGCCGAGTTCGTCTTTTGTTGTGCCCAGAATATAAACGCTGTCGCCCTTCATTTTTGGATCAAGCGAAACGGATTGATCGACATTTTCCATCACGCCGATGCCCGATACAAGCAAGGTCGGGGGGATAGAGATTTTCATCGGCTTGTCGTTTGCGTCATAGCCTTTGAAGTCGTTGAACATGGAATCTTTGCCGGAGATAAACGGTGTTTGATAGACGACTGCTAGATCGTAAATTGCTTCGCAGGCGCGCTTCAATTGGCCCAGACGTTCCGGATCTTCCGAAGAGCACCAGCAGAAATTATCGAGGATGGCCAAATGATCGATGGGGCATCCGGCGGCCACGGCATTGCGCACGGCAATATCGAGCGAGGCGCTGGCCATGTGATAGGTATCAATATCCGAATAAAGCGGTGCAAGGCCTTGTGACAAAACCACGCCGCGCGGGCTGGTCAGCACAGGGCGGGAGACTGTGGCCTCCGCAAAGACACGGCCTTTACCCTGAAGCGGGCCGAGAACGGCAGAGCCTTGAACGTTATGGTCATACTGCGCGGCGACAAATTCCTTGGAGCAGATATTGAGACGGCCAAGCATGGCGCGGAGCGTGATGTCGTAATTTTTTGGTTCTGACAGTTTCGGCTCGCTCGCGCCGCCGCGTGTAAAGCTGGTCTTTAACGGCGTTTCCGGCACGCCGTCATGCAGGAAATCCATATCGATGTCCATGACGGTTTCGCCATGCCATGTGACATGGCATTTGCCGCCGTCATTAAATGTCCCGATGACCCAGCTTTCGGAGCCGCGCTTGGCTAGCATCGCTTGAAGTTTTTCGATGTTCTTCGGCGGTACGGCGAGAGTCATGCGCTCTTGGGATTCGCTGATCCAGATTTCCCATGGTTGCATGCCCGGATATTTGAGCGGCACTTTATCAAGTTCAACCGTGAAGCCGTTTGTGTCGCCGCCCATTTCGCCCACGCTTGAGGACAGGCCGCCTGCGCCGTTGTCCGTGATGGCGTTGTATAGGCCAAGATCGCGGATTTCCTTTACGATGGCGTCGGAGAATTTTTTCTGCGTGATAGGGTCGCAATCGCCGACTTGCGCGCCTTTGATATGGGCAGGCTTGCCGTTGATTTCGCGCGGGATCAATCCCACCGTTCCTGCGAACACAAGCGGTTTTCCGGCGTAGCGGTCATCGAAATACAAAAATCCTTGCGGCGTCGGAATGCCTGAACAATTTCCGCCGTGATTTACGCCGTGGATGACGCCTTTCATGATGGCGGCAGGCGAAAGCGCTTTGTTCATTTTGCCTTTGCCGCGATAAAATTCCGGATTGCTGTTAGGATCGGCAAGGCAGAATCCGTAGCGGTTCAACACGGGTTTTGCGCCTTGGCCAAAGCCAACGCAGTCACGATTGACGCCGACGATGCCGGTAATAGCGCCGCCGAACGGGTCAAGCGCAGAGGGGCTGTTGTGTGTTTCAACCTTGTCGGTGATAAGCCATTTGTCATCGAACACGATGCCGCCGGAATTGTCCTTGAACACGGAAACGCAGATATCGTCTTTGCCGCGGGATTCGCGGATTTCCTGCGTCGCGCGCTTGATATAGTGTTTGTAAAGGCCGCCTTTGACATCGTCGATGGGGGAGGCAAAGATCGTGTGTTTGCAGTGCTCTGACCATGTCTGCGCCAGCGTTTCGATTTCGATGTCTTTGGCGAGGCGCCCTAGTTTTTTGAAATAGGCCTGCACCGCCTGCATGTAAAGCGGCGACATGCCGAGAGGGCCGCGGCGGGTGCCGTCTGCGTTTTTGATTCCGTCTTTGCCGATAGCCGCGAGTTCTTCGTCGGAAATGTTCAGATCGACATCGTCAACCGTGATCCCTTTGTTGTCGAGGCGCACTTTGGGCACGACGACATCCATGCCTCCGTCTTTTTGATAGGCGGATTTGTCCTTGAACGCGGCGCGTTGGATCAGCGGGTTGTAAAGCGATGCGGAAAGCGCCTTTACATCATTCTCGCTGACATCGCCTTTGAGAAGAATGACTTGCGAAGAATAAACGGGCTGATTGTCGTTGAGCGTGAATGCGGCCAGCTCGGAAACCGTGTGGCCGATATTATCCGTGACGCCGGGGAGAAATCCTATTTCCACAGCCCAGTCGAAATCGCCTTCATCGCCTTTTGACAGCAGTTTTTGCGTCACCGGATTCACGAAAGATTTGGACAGAGCATCCAGATTGGCGGGACTGCCGAGATCGTTTTCAACCGTGTAAACATCCACGATTTTGGCGGAAACGGATTTACCGGCGCGGGCGAAATTCTGTTCAAGAACCTGGGCGCGGCCGTCTTCGGAAAGAGTGATGACTTCTATGCGTTGTGACATATGCTCTTTTACCGAGGAACCGTGCGGTTTTCCAGTAAAATCAGGCCTGTTTCCACGGCTCCATGGCCGCATAAAGCATGATCCCCGTGGCGATGGCGAGGTTGAGGGAATCCGCGCGGCCGTTCATGGGAAGTTTGACTGTCTGGTGGACGGCATTCTGGATCGTTTCGGTGATGCCGGCCTGCTCGTTCCCCATCACAAGGATCATCGGTTTTTTATAGTCGGCTTCGCGGAAATCAACGGTGCGGTCATTCAGCGCGGTGGCGACGATGCTACCGGGCCATGTGACGGTGAGGTCTAAAAATTCTTCGCGGCGGCAGGGGATGACTGGGATGGAAAAAACCGATCCCATCGTGGCGCGGATGCTTTCGACCGAAAACGGATCGCAACACTGGCCGATCAAAATCACGCCGTCTGCGCCGACGCCGTCCACTGTGCGGATGATTGTGCCGAGATTGCCGGGGTCGCGCACTTCTTCGAGCGCCACCCAGCATTTGGATCGGTCTGGTTTGATATCTGACAGCTTGCCGAATTTTTGTTTGAAAACGCCCATTACCATCTGGGGGTTTTCCTTGCGCGATAGTTTTTCGAGGACCGCTTCGCCGACTTTCAAGCACAGTCCGCCGCGGGCAGATGTCTCGTCAATCGCACGTTGAAGCTCGGGGCCGATATCGGCGTCTTCGGAAAAGACGAGCTGTTCCGGCACCACGCCGCATTCGAGGCCTTCGAGGACGGAGCGCAACCCCTCGGCCACGAACAGGCCGGACTCTTTGCGGAACTTGCGGATGAACAGCGAATTGATCGCCTTGATCTTTGGGTTCGACGGGGAGGTTATGTGTTCGATACGGGCCATTAAGTACTACTCCAGCGGCAGAACATAGAAGTCGCCAATGGGCGTTTGCCGGTTTTATCGGCGAGGAGCAGTTCGCCGTGATCGAGCGATCCTTTGCACCCCTTGAGGGCGTCCACCATCATATGTTGGAGCGTCACCGACGACAGACGCATCGTATACGCGGTCAGGATCATAAATTTAGCATCGTCTGATAAAAGGTCAGCGCAGGCCGAGAGCAGGGGACCGACATCTGTTTCGAATTTCCACACCTCGCCGTCCGGTCCGCGGCCATATCTTGGCGGGTCTAGGAGGATGCCGTCATATTTGTTGCCGCGACGGCCTTCACGAGCGACGAAAGCGGCGGCATCATCGCAAATCCAGCGGATTTTGGAGTCATTAAGGTTGGAGGCCTGCTGGTTTTCCTTGCACCAGCCGATGGCTTTTTTCGATGCATCGACATGGGTCACTTCCGCGCCATTTGCGGCGCAGATCAAACTGGCCGCACCCGTATAGGCAAACAGATTCAAAATCTTCAGCGGCTTTGTTGATGATTTGCATTGGGATGCAATCCAGTGCCAGTGCGGTCTTTGTTCGGGAAAAAGACCCATATGGCGATAGGTCATTAGGCGGCAGAGCATGGTCGCGCCTTCGACCTTCACCGGCCAAGTTTCGGGAAGTTTTCCCTTCTGTTGCCAACTGCCTTTATCATCATCTTCTTTTTCCGAGGCGTTGGTGAAGGTGGCATCCGCTTTGGCCCATTCTTGCTCCGGTAAGGATTTTTCCCATAATGCCTGTGGCTCGGGTCGGCTGACGACAATCTTGCCGAAACGCTCCAGCTTGCGTCCTGAACCGCTGTCCAATAACGCGTAATCGTTCCAGCCTTTTTCGGTCAGGATATTCGGGGTAAAAGAATTCATACGCGGTATATAAACCCTTTGATCCAATTTACAAAGGGAGTATATACAGCCTTACAAATATTCCAAACGAAGTACGCATCTCATGCCAAAGCTCAAGATCAATGATCAGGACATCGAAGTCGCCCCGGGAACCAGTATTCTTCAGGCGGCGGAACAGCTGGGGATCGAAATCCCGCGTTTTTGTTACCACGACAAGCTGAGCGTTCCTGCCAACTGCCGTATGTGCCTTGTTGAACTCGAAGGCGCGCCGAAGCCTGTGGCCTCCTGCGCCATGGCTTGCGGCGACAACATGGTGGTGCGTACGGGTTCGGACAAAGTGAACCGTTCGCGCAAGGGCGTCATGGAAATGATGCTTATCAACCACCCGCTCGATTGCCCGATCTGCGATCAGGGGGGCGAGTGCGATCTACAGGATCAGGCTGTGGCCTATGGTTTTGACCGCTCGCGTTATGGCGAGAACAAGCGGGCCGTTAAAGACAAATATATGGGTCCGCTGATCAGCACCTCGATGACCCGTTGCATCAACTGTACGCGCTGCATTCGTTTCGGCGAGGAAATCGCGGGCGTGGATGATCTGGGTCAGGTGAACCGTGGCGAAGATTCCGAAGTCGGCACGTTCGTTGAAAAAGCCATCAATTCCGAAATGTCGGGCAATTTGATCGATGTTTGTCCAGTCGGTGCTTTACTGTCCAAGCCATACAATTTTAAAGCCCGTCCGTGGGAGTTGAAGAAAACGGAAACCATCGATGTTCATGATGCGCTCGGATGCAATATCCGCGTGGATTCGCGCGGGGCCGAAGTCATGCGCATTCTGCCGCGTCTGCACGAAGGCATCAACGAAGAATGGATCGATGACCGTACGCGTTTTTCCTATGACGGTTTGAAATACAAGCGTCTGGATCGTCCTTATATTCGTAAAGGCGGCAAGCTGGTAGAAGCCAGCTGGGAAGAGGCGTTCGAATTCACAGCCTCCAAACTGAAATTCGTATCCAAAGACAAGATCGCCGCGTATGCGGGAGATCTGTGCGATACGGAATCCGTGCTGGCGCTCAAAGATCTGATGACTTTGAACGGCGTTCACAATTTAGAATGCCGCGTTGACGGCACAAATTACGATGTTCGCGAACGCGCGGGCTATATTTTCAATTCCGGCATCGCCGCGATCGAACAGGCCGATGCCATTATTCTTGTAGGTACCAATCCACGCAAAGAGGCGGCGCTTGTCAATGCTCGCATTCGCAAAACGTGGCTTGAAAAACAAATTCCGGTTTATGTGATCGGTGCCAATGTTGATCTAAATTACCCGTTCAAGCACCTAGGCTCTGATCTTTCCGCGCTTTCTGCGCTGAAGCTACAGGCGCAGCGTCCAATGATGATTGTTGGTGCGGGAGCGTTTAAAGGAAATGACGGTCCTGCCGTTCAGGCGGCTGTTCGTAAAGCGGCGGAATCCCTCGGTTGCATCAATCAGGATTGGATCGGATTCAACGTGCTTCACACGGCGGCAAGCCGCGTCGGTGCTCTCGAAATCGGTTTCTGGCCGCACAAGCCGTTTGAAACGTCTGCTATGGAAGCGGTTTACCTGCTCGGCGCGGACAACGATGAAACGCTCTCGCAAATTAATGCGAATGCGTTCGTTATTTACCAAGGTCACCACGGCGATACAGGCGCGAAGCGGGCGGATGTTATCTTCCCAGGTGCGGCCTATACTGAAAAGTCCGGCCTGTATGTGAATACGGAAGGGCGCGTACAAATGTCCAAGAAAGCCGTCGATGCGCCGGGAATGGCGCGCGAGGACTGGAAGATTTTGCGGGCCTTGTCTGTCTATATCGGAACGCCGCTGAAATATGACGATCTGTTCCAGCTTCGTGCGCGTCTGATTAAAGAGTATCCGCAGTTCGATGCGCTCGACCAGCTACCCGCCGTTCAATGGGCGGATTTTGGTTTTGCCGGTGCAGTAAACGCACAGTTCGGCAAAACCGTTGACGATTTTTATCTGACCAATGTCATCGCCCGTGCGTCCAAAACGATGCAGGAGTGTTCCCGCGTTCTGGTGCATGGCGAACAAATACTGGAGGCCGCAGAATGACCAAGAAACGCACCACGCTTGAACAGGTTCAGGAATTCCACGAAACCTATGGGTTGCCGGTTCATAAGGAAATCGACCTGACCTGCGAACAGACCAAGCAGCTTCGTATCAATCTTCTTCAAGAAGAGCTGGACGAGCTGAAAGAAGCGCTTGCGAATGACGATCCGCAGGAAACGCTCGATGCGTTGATCGATCTTCAATATGTTTTGGACGGCGCGTTCTTGTCATTCGGTTTGCAGGCCGTCAAAGACCTCGCGTTTGATGAAGTCCACCGTTCCAACATGTCCAAACTGGGCGCGGACGGCAAACCGATCCGCCGTCCCGAAGACGGCAAGGTTATGAAAGGGCCGAATTATTTTGCGCCCGATCTCGGCCAGTTCGTGAAGAAAAAAGACGTGCCGGAGGCGGCAGAATAAAGATGACCATCGATCCTGAATTCATGGAAACCTACGGCTGGCCTGCATTGTTTATGCTGGGCCATATCGCCGCGATTATCGGCGTGATTCTCGGCCTTGTGGCGTACTACACGTATGGCGAGCGCAAAATTCTGGGTGCAATCCAGCGTCGTCAGGGGCCTATGACCGTTGGGCCGTTCGGTCTTTTGCAACCGATCGCGGACGGGATCAAGCTACTGTCCAAAGAGACGATTATTCCGTCGCAGGCGAACAAAGTCGTGTTCATGATTGCGCCGATGCTGACGTTCATGCTCGCGCTGATCGCGTGGGCCGTTATTCCGATCGATGCGCAGATCGTTCTGGCCAATATCAATGTCGGCGTTCTTTATCTTTTTGCTGTCTCGTCGATGGGCGTGTACGGAATCATCATGGCGGGCTGGGCGTCCAACTCGAAATACGCTTTTTTGGGTGGCATGCGTTCCGCCTCGCAGATGGTGTCCTATGAAGTTTCCATGGGTTTGATTATCGTGACGGTCCTGCTTTGCACGGGATCGCTGAATCTCACGGAAATTGTTACGGCGGAGCGCCCGGTCTGGATGCAGGTCATGCTCTTCCCGATGCTGATTGTGTTCCTCGTATCTATTCTGGCGGAATGCAACCGCGCGCCGTTCGACTTGCCCGAAGGCGAATCCGAAATCACCGGCGGTTTTATGGTGGAATATTCTTCCATGACCTACGCGCTGTTCTTCCTTGGCGAATACGCCAACATGATCCTGATGTCGGGGATGACGACGGTTCTGTTCCTTGGTGGCTGGTTGCCGCCGTTCGGGATCGAAGCTCTTGCTATTGTTCCGGGCTTCATCTGGTTTTTGCTCAAGACCTTGCTTGTGATGTTCTTCTATGTCTGGGCGCGCGGCACGTTTCCGCGCTACCGCTACGACCAGTTGATGCGTCTGGGCTGGAAAATCTTTTTGCCGTTTACCCTGATCTACGTTCTGTTCGTTGCAGGCGCTCTGATCTATATGGACGCATTGCCGGAGTAACATGGAATGAAAAACTGGCTGAATTCTTTTTTGTTGGTCGAGATCGTCAAGGGCATGTTCCTGACGCTCAAATACATCTTCTTCATGCCGCGCGTAACGATCAACTATCCGTACGAGAAGGGGCCGCTCTCGACGCGTTTCCGCGGCGAGCACGCTTTGCGCCGCTACCCGAACGGAGAAGAGCGTTGCATCGCCTGCAAACTTTGTGAAGCGATTTGCCCTGCGCTTGCCATCACCATTGAGGCAGAGCCACGCGAAGATGGTTCCCGCCGCACGACTCGTTACGACATCGATATGACCAAATGCATTTATTGCGGTTTGTGCCAAGAGGCTTGTCCAGTTGATGCCATTGTCGAAGGGCCGAATTTCGAATTCGCCACAGAAACGCGCGAAGAGCTTTACTACAACAAAGACAAGTTGCTCGCAAATGGCGACCGTTGGGAGGCGCAGATCGCCGCCAATCTCGCGCGCGACGCGGCGTACCGCTAGGCCGTGGGCAAAAAAGTCCGTCTGGAACGACTGCTCGCCAATCTGGGCTATGGTTCGCGCAAAGAGGTCGGCAAGGCCATCAAAGACGGCGCGCTTGTTCTGAACGGCGGGGCGTTGCTTGATCCTTCCGCGCAAATTGATCCTGATACGCTCAAAACGGCAACCTTTGATGATGAGCCGCTTGATCCCGTTTCTCCTTTAACCGTTCTTTTGAATAAACCGCAAGGTTATACCTGTTCGAGTGATGAACTCGGTGCCTTGGTTTATGATCTTTTGCCGAGGCGCTGGAAACATCGCGATCCGCTGCTGTCCACGGCGGGACGGCTCGATAAGGATTCGACAGGACTTGTTCTTATGACGGATGACGGCCAATTGCTCCATAAAATTATTTCGCCGAAAATCCATGTTCAAAAGGAATACCGCGTTACCCTGCGAGACGAATTGCAGGGAAATGAATCCGCTTTGTTTGCCACAGGGGAGTTCCTCCTTACGAATGACAATAAGCCACTCAAACCCGCGATCT
>QFQB01000090.1 GCA_003241475.1 Micavibrio aeruginosavorus | reverse complement strand
GCGCGAAGGCAAGAATCTTTTGAAGACGCCGGAAATCAGCCTTGACATTGGTCAGAAATATGTTGAAGACCTGCTCAACAACGGACTGGTCGGACAGGATCTGCTCTCGCTGGCGATCGCTTACAACGCGGGTCCCGGCAACCTCCAGAAATGGAAGAACGAGCGTGCGGACATGGATGATCCGTTGCTGTTTATCGAAACCATTCCTTATGCGGAAACGCGCACCTATGTCGAACGCGTGCTTTCGAACTACTGGATTTACCGCATGCGCTTCGATCAATCCAATGAATCCATGACCGAATTGGCGCAGGGCCGCTGGGCGCGCTATGCCGCTCTCGATAAGGGCGCCGTGAAGTTCGCGGCGGCCGATTAAGGCCTGACAGGACTGAAACGGTCCTGATTTTTTCAATTATATCATGGTGTTAACTTAAATTACAGTTGTATGTTTTCTTGACGTGCTCCCGCATGAGGCAGAGACTCTGCCTAACAGAGTCACACACTTACGGGGGCCATCATGACCAAAAATATTTTCCTTCTCTCTCTCATCACAACGACCGGCATACTCGCGGCGATCCCTGCACAGGCGCGCGATCTGGGCGATAGCTGGGTTTCCAAAGAACGCTTTCAAATCCGCGCCCGCGTTCTCGGCGTTTTGCCCGATGAAGACTCGGATGTGAATATTGGCGGCGATGCCAGCGTTGGCGATGCGGTCACGCCGGAACTCGACCTCACATATTTCATTACCCCACATATCGCGCTTGAGGCGATTGCCGCAACGGCGCAGCACAAGCTGACCTACACGGGCGATGCGGATATCGGCGACACATGGATTTTGCCGCCGACAGTCACGCTACAATATCACTTTACACCGGATAGCACGTTCAGCCCCTATGTCGGCGCAGGCGTGAATTATTCATACTTCTATGGCGAGGAAAGCGGCACAGGCTTCGATGATCTCGATGTCGAAGGCGGTTTCGGCTGGGCATTGCAGGCGGGAGCGGACATCTGGATGAACGAAAACTGGGGCCTGAACCTCGATGTGAAAAAGCTCTTCCTCGATGTCGATGCCAAGGTGAATGCTGGCGGTACGCCGGTGCGCGCGGATGTCGATCTCGATCCGTGGATTGTCGGCGCGGGCGTCTCGTTCCGCTTCTAGGACAAGAGTTTCAGGAAGTCATCCTTGCGTGCGGCATCGCCGATCGCAAGGGTGCGTCCATCGGATTTAAGGGTAAGGGGCGCGCCGCTCCAATCCCCCATCCATCCGCCAGCCCCTTGCACGATAGGCGCCAGAGCCGCGTAATCATAAGGCGCAAGGAACTGTTCGGCCACCATGTCCAGCCATCCGTTGGCGAGCAAGCCGTAAGAATAACAATCGCCGCCCCAGACGAAATAATTGCACTCGGCATAGATTTTCTTCCACAGCGGATGCTCGCCATGAAGCTCTGCCAACTGCGCAGGACTTGTACTCGCAACCCGTGCGTCTTTAAGCGTTGCGCATTTGCGGGTGGAAACCGCTTTGCCGTTAAATGTGGTCGCTTCCGTATCGCCGACCCAGCGCTCACGCAAGATGGGCTGGTCGATCACGCCGAGCACGGGAATATCACCCTCACACAGCGCGATCAGCGTGCCGAAAGAGGGACGGCCTGCGGTGAAGGACTTTGTTCCGTCGATGGGATCAAGCACCCATGTCAGGCCGCTTTTGCTTTCTTTCGGGCCGTATTCCTCGCCCAAGATGCCGTCGTCAGGGCGCTTTTCTTCGATGATTTTGCGAAGCGTCGCTTCCACCTCGCGGTCCGCGACGGTCACGGGACTTTCATCGCCTTTGCGTTCGACGGCGAAATCCGTGCGGAAATAACGGCTTATCACCTTGCCGGATTCATCGGCCAGATGGTTCGCGAGTGACAATAGCTCTTGCATGAAACGCTCTTTTCGGGAATTAATGGTTATCTTACAAAAACTTATAGCCTATTGGGTCGTGTGATGAAAACGGTAAACGATATCCGCTCGGAATTTTTGAATTTTTTCCAAGGCAAGGGACACAGCCATGTGGCCAGTTCGCCGCTTGTCCCGCAGAACGATCCCACGCTGATGTTCGCCAATTCCGGGATGGTGCAATTCAAAAACGTCTTTACCGGTGCGGAAAAGCGCCCTTATAGCCGCGCGACTACCGCGCAGAAATGCGTGCGCGCGGGCGGCAAGCACAACGATCTCGACAACGTCGGCTACACGGCGCGTCACCACACGTTCTTTGAGATGATGGGGAATTTTTCCTTCGCCGATTATTTCAAGGAAGAGGCGATTTCCTATGCATGGGAATTGATCTCGAAAAATTTCGGCATGAATCAGGATCGTCTTCTTGTGACCGTGCACACTTCGGATGAAGAGGCCGCAGCGCTGTGGCGCAAGATCGCGGGCTTTCCCGACAGCAAAATCATCCGCATTCCGACCAACGACAATTTCTGGATGATGGGCGATACCGGCCCGTGCGGCCCGTGTTCGGAAATCTTCGTCGATCAGGGCGATAAATTGTTTGGCGGACCTCCGGGCAGCAAAGACGAAGACGGCGACCGTTTCCTCGAATTCTGGAACCTCGTTTTCATGCAGTTCGAACAAGAACCCGACGGCAATGGCGGCTATAACCGTACGCCGCTTCCCAAGCCTTGCATCGATACGGGCATGGGTCTGGAGCGCATGGCCGCCGTGCTTCAGGGAAAATATTCCAACTACGATATCGAATATCTGCGCAATCTCATTGAACAGGTCGCCGACCTGACGGGCGTCAATCCCGATGGCCCGCAGGCGCCAAGCCACCGCGTGATTGCCGACCATTTGCGCTGCGCTTCCTTCCTTCTGGCAGACGGCGTGATGCCGTCCAACGAAGGGCGCGGCTATGTGCTCCGCCGCATCATGCGCCGCGGCATGCGCCACGCGCATTTGCTCGGCGCGCAAGACCCGCTGATGTACAAACTCTTTCCGACGCTACTGGGCATGATGGGCGAAGCCTATCCGGAACTGGGCCGTGCGCAGTCGCTGATCGTAGAGACTCTCAAGAACGAAGAAACGCGTTTCAAGAAAACGCTGGATCGCGGTCTGCGGATGCTCGACGACGAAACGGCTTCGCTGGGCGAGGGGCAAAAACTTTCCGGCGATGTCGCGTTCAAGCTCTATGATACATACGGCTTTCCTGTTGATCTGACGGCGGATGCGTTGCGCGGCAAGGGTCTGGAAGTCGATATGGACGGCTTTGAATCGGCGATGGAAGCGCAGAAAACGCTGGCCCGCAAAAGCTGGGCGGGATCGGGCGATGCCGGAACGTCCAAAATCTGGTTTGAGATTCTCAATAAAACCGGCCCTACGGAATTCCTTGGCTATGCGAAAACATCTGCCGAAGGGCAGGTGCTCGCGCTGCTGAAAGACGGCAAGGAAGTATCGGAGCTCAAAGAAGGCGAAGAGGGCTTTATCATCGTCAACCAGACGCCATTCTACGCGGAATCGGGCGGACAGGTCGGCGATGCGGGTGAAATCCTGAGCGCTGCGGGCGGCGCATTCGATGTGGCGGACACGAAAAAGCAATTGGGCAAGCTCTTCGTCCATGTCGGTAAAGTCGCCAAGGGAAAGATTGTCAAAGAAGAAGGCGTGGAACTTCGCGTCGATGCTGTTCGCCGCGCCGCGATTGAGGCCAACCACTCGGTTACGCACTTGCTGCACGAAGCGCTGCGTCTGACGCTCGGCGACCACATCGCGCAAAAAGGATCGTCGCAAGATGCTGACCGCACGCGCTTTGATATCTCGCAGCCGGTCCAGATTACGCAGGAACAGCTTCGTAAAATCGAAGACGATGTGAATGCGCAAATCAAAGCCGATACCGAAGTCGTGACCCGCGTTCTTCCGCTGGATGAGGCCCGCGAATCCGGCGCCCGCGCGCTGTTCGGAGAGAAATATGACGACGAAGTGCGCGTGGTTTCCATGGGCACGCCGCGCCATGCCGGCTCCAACATCGCGTATTCCGTCGAACTTTGCGGCGGCACGCACGTCAAACGCACGGGCGACATCGGCGCGTTCAAGATTATCGGCGAGGGCGCCGTCTCTGCCGGCATCCGCCGCGTGACCGCGCTTACGGGCAAGCGCGTGCAGGAATACGAAGCGGCTCAGGCGCAAGGAACGCGCGAGAAGCTGGAAAAGCTCCACGCTGAAATCGAAAAGTTGCGCGCTGAATTCAAAGCATTGGGGGGCGATGATTCCGCCAAGCTACCGCAGGATGAAGAGGCCTTGTCGGCGCATATCAAAACGCTGCAAAAGCAAATCTCCGAAAAGCGCCGCGCCAATGCCGCGCAATCGGCGTCCGGCGATGCCGCCAAAGATGTGGGCGGTGTAAAACTTCTCGCCAAAGTCTTGCCCGGTTTCCCGGCCAAGGATTTGAAGCCGATGGCCGACGACATGACGAAGACGCTCGGCTCGGGCGTGGTTGTCTTGATCGCGACGGAAGAGGGCAAGGCCTCGATCGTCGTTGCCGTTACCAAAGATTTGACGGCCAGCATCAACGCGGTTGATCTGGTCAAGGCGGCGGCCGAAGCCATGGGAGGATCGGGCGGCGGCGGCCGTCCCGACATGGCGCAGGCAGGCGGGCCGAATCCTGCAGCAGCCAATGATGCCGTGGGCGTTATCGAGAAAAAGCTGGTGAAGTAGACGCATTAAAAAACCCGCCTTTCGGCGGGTTTTTCTTTGAAGGAAACTTAAATATCAGGCTGCCATCGTCAGTTGCGGCTTGAAGTAATGTCTGTGTTCGGCATTGTCGGCGCGCAAAGGTAAGAGTCTATATTCCATCGCGCCTGCAAAGTGCAAAGCTTGTGCGGCTTCGTCGTGTTCTTTTATGAGGGCGCGTTCGTCTTTGCTTAGTAGGCGATCTTGAGCTTTGGCATTGTCGATGATGGCGCGTTTGTTCTCGAGATAAACATGCGTCGTATCGTAGATGGGAACCATATCGCGTAGCACGAATTGAATCTCGATCATCTGCGTGCGGCCCTTGCCAAGATCGACTTTATATTTGTTGTTGATCGCCATAAATCCGGTTTCAGTCGGATGGGCATAAGTATCTTCGCATTCGAGAAGGGTGATGCCTTTTTTCGCCCAGTTTTCATGGAACTCGCTACTGAAATCGAAAGATTTTCCTTTGTCGTTCATGTTGCGCGGACTGATCAGTTTGCGAAGCGCAAGCACAGTGTCCGCATCGGGTAGCTCGACGCGCAGGCGGCAGACGTCGGAGACTTCGTGAACGCGGCCCTTGTAGCGCCCGATGGCTTTTTCCAAAATTCGTGCGGGCAGTTTTGGAGGCCCCATTTTTACGCCGTCAACAGAGATCGCTAATTCATTTGCCAAAGCCAGCGCATATTTAATGCCTGTGGAGCGGGCGAATTCAGCGTAATTCAAAGCGCGCTCGGTGCTTCTAATCAAATCATTGAACTGCTTAGTGCACGTGCTGTCCGTCAGCAGTTTTTTCGCTGCGGCATAAAATTCAGCACTGACTTCAGTATATGACACGGGAGGAATTCCTTAAACGCATAACTCTTATGCTTCTTGAGAATGATACGCCTCGTCCTTGCTACAATTCAAGGAAATAAACTTATCTTGTCGCCGGAAAAATCGAAATACTTCCTGTTTTTGGGCTGTTTTCGCACATTTTTGGTCAAAGCCTGTGGATAAGCAACAATTTCGCACGGAACCTATAAAGCGCTTGTCTTGTGCGGACCCCGCCGTTATAAGGAGCCCACTTTAGACATTTGGCCTTTTTGGAGACACATTATGGCAATCGAACGCACTTTTTCCATCATCAAACCCGATGCCACGCGCCGCAACCTGACGGGCGCGATCAATGCAAAATTTGAAAAGGCGGGTCTTCGCATCGTCGGTCAGCGCCGCATCAAGATGACACGCGCGCAAGCCGAGAAATTCTACGAAGTCCATAAAGAGCGCCCGTTCTACGGCGAACTGGTGGAGTTCATGATTTCCGAGCCGGTGGTCGTTCAGGTTCTGGAAGGCGAGAATGCGGTTGCGAAAAACCGCGAAGTCATGGGCGCGACCAATCCGAAGGAAGCTGCGGACGGCACGGTCCGCAAAGACTTTGCCTTGTCGATCGGCGAAAATTCCGTTCACGGCTCCGATAGTCTCGACAATGCTAAAATCGAAATCGCACAATTCTTCAAAGACGAAGAGATCGTCGGTTAATCATTCATATTGAGTTTTTAGTGCGCGGCCCATTCTTTCAGGGCCGCTTGCGCACGCGTGCTGGCGGCGGGGAGCGTTCCGACCAGCGCATTCAAGCCGTCATACTCCGAAGCCTTTGCCTTGCGTTCGGCCTGCGCGGCCAGGTCGCTAATTTCCGTCAGGCCGAAATTGCCTGCCATGCCTTTGAGTTCGTGGGCGCGCGCGGCGATGGTTTCATAGTCGCCGAGTTTTGCTGCCGCATCCATCGCCATGAGGATTTCATCGGTTTTTACGATAAGCTCTCCCAAGAGGTCGGTCAGCTGTTTCGAGCCGATCGTGTCTTTCAGGCTTTGCAACATATCGGGATTGAAAACGCCTTGTGCGTCCGGCATTGGGCTGTTTGCCTGCTGCGGTACGGATGGCTGTGCTACTGATGCATGCATGGAAACGGATTCTCCGGGCAGGCGGATTTCCCGTTCGAACGTCTTGTGCGCGATCTCGTTGACAACCGAGATCAGCTTGTCTTTATCGACGGGCTTTGGAATAAACCCGTTCATGCCGTCGGCCAGATAACGTTGCATGTCCTCGCGCGATGTATTGCCCGTGAGGGCGATAACAGGGATGGCGGCTTTTACCGGGTCCTTGTGTTCGCGCAGAATTTTGACGGCTTCGTTTCCTGTCATTCCAGGTAACTGTACATCCATTAAAACCAGATCAAACGCATCTTGGTCTATCTTCTTTAAGGCCTCTTCGGCGCTGGCGGCGGTGTTGATACTGTGACCGCCGGGTTGCAGAAAGTTCATAATGACTTTGCGCGTGATGGTGTTGTCATCCACGACAAGGATATGTAGCGGCGTTGCAGGGGCTATGTCTGATGTTTCTTTTTCCGGCTTGCGGGCTGGTTCTTGTGAATTTCCAAGGCCGCGTTCCATATCCAACGTAAAGAAGAACGTGCTGCCTTCGCCTTCCTTGCTGTTGATATTGATGGCGCTTCCCATTGTTTCAATCAAACCCTTCGAGATGGCAAGACCGAGGCCGGATCCGCCGAATTTGCGGCTGATGCTGGAGTTCGCCTGCGCGAAAGGCGAGAAAAGGTCTTTGCGCGCGTCTTGCGAAATGCCGATCCCCGTGTCCTGCACGCCGAAATAAATGCTGAAAGTTTCACGCGCGCCGGATTCGCTTTTATTCAGGTTTTTTACCTGTAGCGTCACGCTGCCTTCCGTGGTGAATTTAATGCCGTTGCCCATAAGGTTGAGCAAAACTTGGCGCAGGCGGGTCGGATCGCCTTTGACGAAGCGGGGAAGGTCGTCGTCGATACGGGCGGACAAAGTTATGTTCTTTTCTGCGGCATGGCCGGACATCAAGGTGACGACGCCTTGAATCAGGCGGTGCAGGTCAAAGCTAATATTTTCCAATTCTATCTTGCCGCGCTGTATTTTTTCGAAGTCCAGAATATCGTTCAAAAGCGACATCATCGCCTCGCTTGATTCCTGAATCGTCAACACGTAATCGCGCTGCTGCTTCGTGATGCTGGAATCGAGTAGCATGCGCACCATACCCATCACGCCCGTCATAGGCGTTCTGATTTCATGGCT
>QFQB01000015.1 GCA_003241475.1 Micavibrio aeruginosavorus | reverse complement strand
GCGGAATATTGGCGCGGATACACTCATACGCATCCAGATGCATTACGCGGCTATTCTTGTATTTACGAAGCACGATCTTAAGCGTTTCAACATCATCCGGGTGAAGCTCGTTGGCAATCAATCGATCATTCTCGCGTAACATTCTTGCGGATATCAGAGGCGACCCCGGATAAAACTTCCGGCATAGGTCATTCTTGATCGCATCATAATAGAACATGAAATCGCCCGTAAAATCGGACCCAGCAAAGCGCCCGATGCCGTCCGCCCATTCCATGGTTTTTTGCGCCTGTATGGATTGCAGATCGTAAAGACCAATGCCACCATGCGCATCAATCACGCAAAAAGGCGCTTCTTTTTTCTTTAGATGGTCGATGATCAGGCATAGCGCCAGATGCTTCATGACATCGGCGAAATTGCCCGCATGATAAATATGGCGGTAATTCATGGCCTAGAGAAAAGCCGTATCGCGAGCCAAATGCAAGCGCGATTAGCGCTTGTCGCTCAGATAACGCCGTTCCAAATGGGTCAGGAGCGGCTTGGCGGAGAGTTTTTCGCCCGTGATTTCCTCGATCAAGGCCATTGCTCCGATGCTACGGCCTTTGGAATGGATCTTGGCTTTCAGCCACTCATTGATAGGCTTGAAATCCCCGTGGCGGACCATATCCGCCAAATTGGGCATTTCTGCATAAATTTTCTCATGCAATGTCGCCGCAATGATGTGCGAGAGCGTATTTGTCGGGATAAAGCCGAAACGGCCTGTGAACCAGTCTGGGTTCTGTAACGGGCCTTCGGATGGATCTTTAGGCGTAATGCCCAGATATTTTTGGCTGTCCTCGTTCCAGCGTTTGGGCAAGTCGGCTACTTCCAGATCGCCGTTAATTAGGTCGCGTTCGATGCGGTAGCGCATCATGTCGTGGAAAATCTTGGTCAACTCGTCGGCCTCATTACGTTTGGCGCTCGGTGTGATGACTTTTTTCAGGCGGTAGAGATTTTCCGGTTCGAAAGATTTGTTGCGGAACTGGCGGAACACACCTTCTGCACGCACAGCGATGAATTCGAAAAACTGCGGCGTACGCCCCAGGATCGTTTCATACAGCGTGCTTTGCGCGTTCATCATGAGCGAACCAAGATCGCGCCCTACAGGTTGCGAAGCCCATTCGGCCGGTAGGTTTTGTAAATAAAGACCGCTGGCGCCTTGATACAGCGTGTCCTCCATGGAATCGAGGAAGCTATCGGTATCGCCGCAACGAACCAGAATTCGCGTATCTTCTGGCGTACCGCCGCTCATAGGCGAAAGCGAGCTCACCTGCAGGCTACCGCGCGCAAAATCGAATCCCATCATCTCAAGGATGGTTTTATTGAGCCACATCTGGTCGCCGCGCGTGAAATCGCCTTCAAGCGGAAGGGGCGCTGGCTGGCTTTTTTGCTTTTCCAATGCTCTGTCGCGCAAATTTCTCAAAGGCTCGAGAAGAGAATCGTACAATGAATCCATTTCAGGAATCGATATATCGCTCGCATAGCCGATCAGCATTGCCTTGTATGGCGAGTCTGCGTTGAATTTCTTTTGTTTAAGAGATGCAATTTTTCGGTAAAGATCGACGACTTGGCTAACGTAGGTTTGCGTTTCTTTCCAGTCATTGCTTTGGGCTGCTGCATGGCGTTTGCGCCCTTCTGCGGCAACTTGCACGGATGCAATATAAAGCTCAGGCGGCAGGGCGGAAAAATGCGAATGAATGCGGCGCATTTCTTCGAGGTTGGCCAGATCCCATTTGTTCCAGTTTTCCGGATGGGCTTTTGCCTCTGCTTCGACTTGTTCTAGGAGTTTCGTCACCGCGCCCGTTGTTGTCTCGGCGTAAATGCGCTTCGTGATGGCGGAAATATCATGAAGGCGGCGTTGCAGGGCGCCTGTCGGCATTGCGGTCATCATATCGACGGCCAACGTGCCGCGAATGGAGAACAGCGTGTTTAAATTGGCAAAATAATATTTAAGGTCGCTGTAACCGGCTGCGGGTTCGCCCACGGTTTTCAATTGCGGCTGGTCGGACATGTCTGGGATCCCCTTTTGGACAAAATACTCCAATGGATAGGGTCGCTTATTTGGGTTAAAATAGCTTTAATACGACTATGATAAGATAGAGCTAACATAAGGAAATCTCTATGTTCTGGAAGAAGAAACCCAAGGATAAGCCCCTGAACGGCGAGAGCGGAAAGCCTTCCCGCGAGCAAATTCTGGCGCAGGCCAAGGCCAATGCGGCTTCCGCGCGCGCCGAGATCGGGGATGAAACGCTGGACAAGATCAAGGCCGCGATGCTCAAGAAGCAAGCCTCCGCCATAGAGCAGGCCAAGGCTCAGATCAAGGCGATTGACAAGGACAAGCTGACCGACAACCTCAAATTCATGATGCGCGAAGAAAAATAGCGGTTTCTATCAACCGATATTCATGATGGCGCGGATCACGAGGCTGATCGCGCCCAAGGTGAGGAAGCCCGCCAGCCAGAGGCCGACGAACCATCCCCATTGTTTCCATTTGCTAGTAGCCGTGGCTGTCATCGGTTTTGCCTCTAAAAACATAGTAACACCATCCGGTATAGGCGAGGATAACGGGAAGCATGATCACCACGCCGACCAGCATCAGCGAGAGCGATTCCGGTGCGGCGGCGGCTTGCCAGATAGTCACGTCGTAGGGAACAATGGTCGGCCACAGGCTGACGGCAAGGCCCAGATATCCCATCAGGAAAATAGCCAGCGTCAAAAAGAACGGGATATGGTGCTTGGAACTGCCTTTCATGTTGATGGCTTTCCAAAGCGCGAAGAAGAGAATCCCCGTTAGAATCGGAATGGGCGAAAGGTAATAGATATTGTTTCCGCCGAACCAGCGCTGGTCGAGATCATTGTCTAGGAAAGGCACCCACAAGCTGACCAGCCCCATAAAGCCCAGCACGTAGATAAAGACGTACTTGGCGCATTTGGAGGCCCATGCCTGTAAATCGCCTTCGCCTTTCATGAAAACCCAGCACGCGCCGAGCAAGGCGTAGCCTGCGACAACGCCAAAGCCCGTCATCACGGAAAATCCGCTCAGCCAGTCAAATGGGCCGCCGGCAAAGGAACGGTTTTCGATCGTGATGCCTTGAACGATTCCACCGAGGATAAGGCCCTGAAAGAACGCCGCGCCCAGCGATCCGAAATGGAAGGCGTAGTCCCAGATTTGGCGGGACGTGTCGGCCTTGAACCGGAATTCGAACGCAACGCCGCGGAAGATGAGGCAAATCAGCATCAGAATGACAGGAATGTAAAGCGCCGGCATAACGATAGAGTAAGCGAGCGGGAATGCCGCGAACAACCCGCCGCCGCCGAGCACCAGCCATGTTTCGTTCCCGTCCCAGAAGGGTGCGATGGAATTCATCATGCGGTTTCGTGCCTGATCGCTGGGCGCAAAGGGAAAGAGAATGCCCACGCCCAGATCGAACCCGTCCAAAAGGACATAGAGCAAAACGGCGGTGGCGATGATGCCGCCCCAGATCAGGGGAAGATCAATGTATTCTGCAAAGGAAAACATTATTGGGCTCCTTTCTCATCGCCGGCTATGGCGGGGGTTTCGACGCCGTGCGATCCGTATGTTTCACGCTTGTCATCTTTGTCGGCCAGTGCTTGCGGGCCTTTGCCGATCAACTTCAGGATGTAATAGGTGCCCATACCGAAGATGAAGATATAGGCGACGATGAAGATCGTCAGCGATATCGCGATATATTCCGGTAGAACAGGGGAGTGGCTTTGTGAGGTGCGTAGAACGCCATAGACGGTCCAGGGTTGGCGGCCGACTTCGGTGACAAACCATCCGGCAAGCACAGCCATGAAGCCTGAAGGCATCATCAGCGCCGACCAGCCGTGGAACCAGTGGGCTGTGTAGAGTTTCTTGCACAAGAACAAAAGCGCCCCGGTAAAGGCTGTCAGCATCATCAGGATGCCGATTCCAACCATGATGCGGAACGACCAGAATACGATGGCAACCGGTGGGCGGTCTTCTTTAGCCCATTCCTTCAGGCCTTTGATCTCGCCGTCGGTTTTGTGTGTAAGGATCATGCTTGCGCCGTTCGGAATTTCGAGGGCGTATTTGGTTTCTTCCGCTTCTTCATCTGGCCAGCCGAACAGCAACAACGGCACATTGCCTGATGTTTCCCAATGGCCTTCCATGGCGGCGACTTTGGCGGGCTGGTGCTTCAGGGTGTTGAGACCGTGCAGGTCGCCGATGAAAATCTGCAAAGGCGCAAAAACCGCAGCGAAGAAAACCGCCATGGTGAGCATGATTTTCGCATGCTCGACATGCTTTTTACGGAAGAGATACCATCCGCCGACGCCGCCGATCACAAAGCAGGTGGTCAGATAGGCTGCCGTCAGCATGTGCGCAAAGCGATAAGGGAAAGATGGGTTGAAGACAATCTCGACCCAGTTTGCGGGGTGCATAATGCCTGTGGCTTCGTCGAGGCGAAATCCTTGCGGCGTCTGCATCCAGCTGTTGGCAGAAAGAATCCAGAAAGCGGATACGCAGGTGCCGACAGCAACAATCACCGTAGAGGCGAAATGCATTTTGTCCGATACGCGGTTCCAGCCGAACAGCATGATGCCGAGGAAGGAGGATTCCAAGAAGAAGGCGGTCAGTACTTCATAGCCGAGAAGAGGGCCGAGTACGTTACCGGTGCTATCTGAAAAAACGGACCAATTGGTACCGAACTGGTACGACATGACCACGCCGGACACAACGCCCATACCGAACGTCACAGCGAAGATTTTGATCCAGAATTTATAGATTTCCTTGTAAACGGGTTTTTTTGTCTTGAGCCACAGACCCTCTACAACGGCAAGCCAGCTGGCAAGGCCAATGGTGAAGGCAGGGAACAAAATATGAAAAGATACCGTAAAGGCGAACTGTATTCGTGCCAATAAAAGCGGATCGAGATCGGCCATGAGGACCTCCGTAAAATAGTTACTGCTACGCAACAAATACGCCTATTTTTTTCACTTTTCAATGGTCGTTTAATCATTTTGGTCTATATTAAAACAGCACCAAATCGGTCTATTCAGGAGAAGCAAAAATGCCCGTCTATCAAGCCCCGCTCGAAAATATGAAATTTGTTTTGCACGATGTGCTTGGCGCGGAGAAACTCTCGTCGCTTCCGGGCTATGAAGATGCGACGCCGGATCTGATCGATTCCGTTTTGGAAGAAGCCGCAAAAATGTGCGAAGAGATTTTGTTTCCGATCAATCAGAGCGGCGACAAGGAGGGTTGTACATGGGAAAATGGAAAGGTACGCACGCCGTCAGGCTTTAAAGAAGCCTATGATGCATTTTCGCAAGCTGGTTGGTGTGGTGCAACGTCCGATCCGAAATACGGCGGTATGGGTTTGCCTGCGACTGTAGGATTTGCGATTCAAGAAATGATTTGTTCGGCAAACATGTCGTTCGGCATGTATCCCGGTCTTTCTGAAGGCGCATATAACGCGCTTTATCTGCACGGCACACAGGAATTAAAAGACACGTATCTACCCAAACTTGTAACGGGTGAATGGTCGGGCACAATGTGTCTGACCGAACCGCATTGCGGAACAGATCTTGGCCTGATCCGAACAAAGGCGGTTCCGAATGGCGACAACACATACAACATCACGGGCACAAAAATCTTTATTTCTGCCGGCGAACACGATCTGACATCGAATATTGTTCATTTGGTATTGGCCAAACTTCCTGATGCGCCTGAGGGCGTAAAAGGAATCTCGTTATTCGCCGTTCCAAAATATCTGCCCGAAAACATGGGCGTGAACGCCGTAACCTGCGGCTCCATCGAGCATAAAATGGGTATTAAAGGCTCGGCTACCTGCGTCATCAACTTCGAAGATTCAAAAGGCTGGTTGGTTGGCGAAGCCCACAAAGGCCTTCGCGCCATGTTTACGATGATGAACACGGCGCGTCTCGGCGTGGGTATGCAAGGGCTTGGGCTGGCGGAAGTTTCCTATCAGAATGGGTTGGCGTACGCCAAAGACCGTTTGCAGATGCGTGCGCTGGACGGCACGAAATATCCCGATAAGCCGGCGGACCCGATCATCGTTCATCCCGATGTGCGCCGCATGCTTTTAATCTCGAAGGCTGTAACCGAAGGCTCGCGGGCCTTGTCTTATTGGGTTGGCATGGCGCTCGACCATTCCGAAAAAGATCCTGATTCGGATGCGCGCGAGGAAGCTGAAGATCTCGTCGCTCTGATGACGCCGATCATCAAGGCTTACCAGACCGATATGGGATTCGAAATTGCCAACCATGCGATTCAAATCCACGGCGGCCATGGTTATATTTGGGAATACGGCGTGGAGCAATATGCCCGCGACGCGCGCATCGCTCAGATTTACGAAGGCACGAACGGTATTCAGGCGCTCGATCTCGTGGGTCGTAAAATGGGGGTCGGCTATGGCCGTCTGCTCCGCCGTTTTTTCCATCCGGTAAGCAAATTTATTGAAGAAAATCAAACGGATGAACAGATTTCGGAATTTGTCTTCCCGCTCGCAAAAGCATTTGCTAAACTACAACAATCGACGGCGATGATCGCTCAGAAGGGTTTGAAAGATCCCAATGAAGCGGGCGCGGCCTCCTCTGACTATCTTCGCCAATTTGCGCTGGTGGCTCTGGGGTATATGTGGGCCCGCATGGCGAAAGTCGCTGCGGCTAAACTAAAGACGGACACCGACCCCGGCAAAAAAGAGTTCTTCGAATCTAAGATCAAAACCGCCCGGTTTTTCTTTGAACGTATGCTCCCCGAAGCCGATGCCCGCCAGAAAATGGTGCTGTCAGGCGCAAAAAGCCTGATGGAATTGGAAGAAACGGCGTTTTAGAGAGTCCTTAGAAGAACAATCATGTCCCTATCACAACCTGTAAACGGCGAGGGTAATTCTCGCTGTCAAAAACTCACCTTCGATGATTACCTGGAAAGCAAAGGCATAACGGATCAGATCAGCCCGCGCGAAAGAATGGAAAAGCTTCAGACGCTTTTCACCAAGATGGCCTTTTGTACCCGTGCCATATCGGACAATCTGCAGTGCGAAAATCTGGAGCAGCGTTTGAACGATCCAGCCGATAGAACGATTACGATCGGCAACATGCAAACCCTTCTGGTCGAAAACGGTCACGCACTCGATATGATGCAATCCTGCGTACAGGCAATGGATGCCAATCCGCTTTCGAAGGTGAATGGAACATCCGTAGAATTTGCCCGTTGCTCTGAAATTCTGCTCGAAGAACAAGAACGATACAAACAAGGTCAGCGAACGCTGGCCTCTTTTATTGCGCGGAAAGAAAAACAGGCGGGACTAGGCGATTTTACGGCCAGAATCGCTGGCGTCTTGATCCAGATGGGCACTTTCGCCCTTGCCGTGGAAGAGATGATCGCGGCATAATCCGCGCCATTATGAGAACACTTGATAGTATTTCTGCCCTGCGCAGTTTCGTTGCCGACAATCGTGGGGAAGGCAAGACCATCGCTTTTGTACCGACCATGGGCGCTCTTCATCAGGGTCATCTGGAACTGGTGCGTTGTGGCCTTGTGAAGGCCGATATCTGCATTCCCTATATTTTCGTGAACCCCAAGCAATTTGCGCCACATGAAGATTTCGGCTCCTATCCGCGAACGGTTGAGGCGGACTGCGAAAAACTTCGCAACGCAGGCGCTAGTGCGGTTTATCTGCCGTCGCCGGATGAAATCTATCCGGATGGATTTTCTACCGGTATTTCCGTTTCCGGCGTATCCGAACCTTTGGAAGGCGAATTCCGGCCGCATTTCTTTTCCGGCGTTGCGACCATCGTTGCCAAGATGTTGCTTCAGAGCCTGCCCGATATCGCATTGTTCGGTGAAAAAGACTGGCAACAATTGCAGGTTATTAAGCGCATGGTCGCGGATTTGAATATCCCTGTCGAAATTATCGGCGTTCCGATCGTGCGCGATGAAAACGGTTTGGCGCTCTCCTCGCGCAATGCCTATCTAACGCAAGATCAATATCAGATAGCCACACGCATGAACAAAATTTTAAAGGTCATGGGTCAAGATATCCTTGGCGGCATGCCGATTGAAGCCAGTGAAAAAAAGGCGCGGCAGGCACTTTTAGAGGCGGGATTTGAAAAGATTGATTACATTGCGGCCCGCAATGCGCAAACGCTACTGTCTCCTGATAAAAAGGACAAAAATCTGCGCTTGCTGGCTGCGGCGTGGCTTGGCAAAGCCCGCCTTATCGACAATATGGGCCTGAACGGGTAAAATAATAGAAACAGGAGAAAATAAATGGCGCTCGATGACATCAAGGAAAAACTGCAATCCCGCCTTGTGGGATTCAATCACACGCTGAAATTCGATTTCGATGACGAGGGCATTTTGTTCGTGGATGCGACGCAGAATCCACCGGTTATCACGCAAGACGACAATGATGCCGAAGTCACCTTGAAAACATCGGTCGAAACATTCGAAAAGATTCTGGCCGGTACGCAAGACCCGAACATGGCTTTCATGATGGGGAAGTTGAAAGTCTCCGGTTCTATGGGCCTTGCGCTTAAGCTGAATTCCATCCTCGAAGATTAAGTCTTCTCACTGAAAAAAAATCCCCGCAAATTGCGGGGATTTTTCTTTGCCTGTAAAAGCAGTATTAGAATTTGTAACGGATAGCGGCGGCGGCAATGCCAACGCTACCATCTGTATCTCCGCGTGTGACAACCGTACCGGTTGCTGTTTCATCCGTCACAGCAACGCGCTCTTCGCTGACATTGACGTAAGCGGCAGAGAAGTCGAGGTCGATTTTTGGATTGATGCTGTAGGTCACGCCGCCAGCAAACCAGATGCGGTCGCCATCAGGAATACGTGTTGAGCGATCAGCCGTAACGGTTGGTGTCTGATCGTACTGGATACCACCTTTGAGCAACCATTTCTCGTTCAGACGGTAGCGCGCACCAACGGCAAAGCCCCACGTATTTTCGTAGTTTTGCTCTGTCAAAGAGCCGCCGCCTGGAAGGGCTGAAGAGGATGCAGGGATATTATCGAAGTCACCCCAGCCATACCAGTTCACGCTACCCAAGACGGTCCATTGATCGTTCAATTGCTGCGAAACCGCAAAAGACGCGATGTCCGGCAGACTCAGCTTTGCCGTGCCTGATGCTGAAGATACGGCGCCGGAAACAAAGCCCGGGATCGGCAAGCCGCTTGTTGGGTTTGTGATATCCACATCGCCCTTGAGCTTGTGATTGACAGATGTTTTATACGTCAAGCCGACTTTGGTGGTTGTGGTGGGTTGCAACTGGATACCGAGGTTATAGCCTACAGCCCAGTCATCGCCAGCAAGTTTCAAAGAACCATCGGCATCAGGATCTGGGGAGGCACCGCCTGCTGTCGGAGCAACAATTTTGCTCTTGAGGTTTGCGTAAACATATTCGACGTTCACACCTGCACCAACAGACAGCCAGTTATTCACTTTGTAGGCGGCGGTTGGCTGGATGCCGATCGTAAGCAGTTTGCTGTCAACCGAGTTATAGCGGCCGATAAAGTCTGAGCCGTAATCATCGGCCAGACCGAAGGAGGAGTTTACGCCAAGACCGAGAACAAGGCGGTTGTTGATGGGAAGAACGCCGTAGAGTTGTGGCAGAACTTCTGGATCAAATGGATTTCTGCTATCATTGCCTGTCACGGCGCTGGTTAGACCGCCAAGGCCGGCGGGCGCTGTATATGTGGAACCGGTGTCATCGAAATCGGCGCTCGGGAGCAATAAACTCGCACCGGCATAGATTTCAGGGCTGGTCAGATTGGTCATACCGGCGGGGTTGTAATAAACCGTGGAAGCATCGGGCGTGTCTGCGGCGGCGCCAGCAAAGGCGGTTCCAAGACCGGAGACGGATTGTTCTTGCAAGTAGAAGGCTGCGGCGTTTGCGCCTGCGGATAGTGATGTCACACACGCGGCTGTCAGCAACGTAACGCGAAGCATTTTGAAACTCATGATGATCTCTCCTGAAATTTTTTGAGGGAAGCGAACGCGACAGAAAACTTTTAGTACACAGATGTTAAACAATTATGAACGCTGCGGCCAGCAAAAGACTTTCCGCATCGCAATAAGTATTCAACATAAATTTATTATGACTATTTTTGTGCAGACTCTTGCGCCATCCATTGGGAAATGGTCTTGCTCATCGCGGCGGCGTCATCGTCCATTTTAAAAATCTGCAAAAGACGCCCGTCCGGCGCGATAAAATAGATGAACGAGGAATGGTCCATCGTATAGTCGCTCATAGAAGGGTCCTGACGCTTGGCGGCATAGATTTTATAGGCCTTGAGCATCTCCTTCACCTGCTCCGGCGTGCCTGAAAGCCCGACAAGCGACGGGTGGAAAAGTGTCACATAGTCTTTCATCTTTGCGGGCGTATCGCGTTCGGGATCAACGGTTACGAAAATCGGCTGGATTTTTTTACCCACATCCCCCAGCGTGTTCATCGCGGCTGTGATCTTGCCCAATTCCGTGGGGCAGATGGCAGGACAGTAGGTGAATCCGAAATAGATGAGTTTGTACTGATCGGGCCATGATTTTTCGCTAACCGGCTGATTGTTCTGATCGACAAGCGAGAACGGGCCGCCGAAGGCATCGCTAGTCACGGCTATCAAATCGCCTGGTTCTGATTTTACGTCTGCAGAAAGCTGGAAATAAGCGATGGCGCCCGCGAGGACAAGACCGGCCAGTGCGGCCAGCAATAGAATAATCATGCGTGTTTGTGTCATGGAATCCTTATAGAGCCGTTCCGCGGCGGTGTCCACCGCAACGCAAAAGCGCCGGATTTCTCCGGCGCTTTGCTTGAAGGAAGGGCATAACCTACAGAACTTCGAGCATTTCTGCGACCAAAGGATGGCGCACGATGTCGGACTGTCCCAGACGGATGACGGCGATATTGGGCAGGGCTTCGAATTTGCGCGCCACTTCGTCAAGGCCCGAAACGCCCGGCAAAAGATCGGATTGTCCGGGGTCTCCGGTGACAACCATGGTCGAATTCCATCCAAGACGGGACAGAAGCATTTTCAATTGCCCGTATGTGCAGTTCTGCGCCTCGTCGATCACGATATAGGCGTTGTTGAGCGTGCGTCCGCGCATGAATCCAACCGGCGCGATCTCGATTGTGCCTTCATCCATATACTGGCGGACTTTCTTACCACCCAGACGATCACCCAGTGCGTCGTAGAGCGGGCGTAGGTACGGGGCCATTTTCTCATGCATATCGCCGGGCAAAAATCCCAAAGATTCGCCAGCTTCCATGGCGGGACGGGACAGGATGATTTTTTCCACTTTGCCTTTTTCCAGCGCTTCGACGGCGGCGCAGATAGCAAGGTAGGTCTTACCCGTGCCGGCAGGGCCGATGGCGAGCGTAAGATTATGCGAGGCGATGGCCTCCATCAAGTCGCGCTGTCCGTCCGTTCTGGGGCGGACGGTCTTCACATAGCTTTTGTCTCTGGCTTGGTCGATCTCTCCATCCAGCGGATGCCAGCCGCCATCGTCGAACGCAGGATGAACCACGTTTCCATTCTTGTGCATACGGCCCTTTTCGCTGAAATTCTTTTTTGTTTTTTTGGACATTTTTAGAATCCTTCCTGTTTGTTTGAGGGCGTTTAAGAGGGTTGATAGGCTTTAGAAAACGGACACAAAAAAGCCGCTGGATATTTGATCCTGCGGCTGGGAAAAACGGGGGCGGTGAAAAACCGATCCGGATGCGGCGAACGCGGGGCGCGCGCCTCTGGTTTCAACGGGATGTGTGTTTCTTTTTGAATGCAAGGAGAATCCTTGGGAAGGAAAAGAGAACGAATAACAACCTGGGATGATTCTATCAGAGATTTGACGGTTAAGGCATAGAAAATTTTGCCTTGCGGCATTTTTACCCTAAATGAACCTAAAGCCGCTTACAGGCGTTGGGGCACACAATACATATAAAAGGAGATTTGAGTATGGAAAAAGCAATAACTAAGCGGGCCTTTTTGGGATATCTGGGCGCGTTGCCGGTCGGTCTGGCCGCTCTAAAATATATCAAGGGCGATTTAATTTCGCCGGCCTATGCTACCGCAGATGCTCCGCCTCCGGCGGGCCCTTTCACATTGCCTGATCTTCCCTACGCCAAAACCGCTCTTGAAAAAGCCATAGATGCGCAAACGATGACGCTTCATCACGATAAACATCATCAGGCTTATGTCGATAATCTGAATAAAGAAGTCGCCAAGGATAAAAATCTCCAAGGCAAAACGATTGAGGAAATCATCGCCAATATTTCCAAATATAGTCCAGCAACACGCAACAACGGTGGCGGTCACTGGAACCACTCTTTTTTCTGGACAATCATGACGCCGGAAAAAACCGCGCCGTCCACGGAACTTGACGCCGACATCACAAAAACATTCGGCTCGATCGAAGAGTTCAAAAAGAAATTCGAAGAAGCGGGCACAAAGCAATTCGGTTCGGGCTGGGTCTGGCTGATCGTGAATAAGTCCGGCAAGCTTGAAATCGCCTCTACGCCCAATCAGGACAATCCCTTGATGAACGATGCGAAAGTAAAAGGCGCGCCGATCCTCGGCAACGATGTCTGGGAGCATGCGTATTATTTGCGCTACTTCAACAAGCGTGCCGATTACCTGAAAAGCTGGTGGCAGGTCGTGAACTGGGAGCGCGTGTCGGAATTGTACGCGCAGGCCAAGGCGTAAACTACGCCGCCTTCGCGGTTGTCTCCGCGTTCTTGACGTTTTTCTGGATCAGCCACCACGCCAGTTTGGAAACGCCTTTTCCGGCGAAGCCTTTGGGGTCGAACCCGCAGGCTTTGAACACCATGGCCACGGCGCGGTCTACCTGCGGTGCCTGATAGTAAGAATAGGCGCGCTTCATATATTCGCGGTTCCAGATTTTGCGGTCGTATTGTTCATTGTCGTTCGCGTTGGCCGCGAAGAAAGCATAGGACAACTCGTCGTCTTCGCTTTCGGCGATGCGGCCCAGCGCGATTTTCAAGCGCTGGAAGCGGCTCATGCCCTCTTTTTTCACATAGCGGTTCAGCGTGTCGTAGAAGAGCTTGTAATGGCGGAATTCATCGCCCGCGATTTTGGCGCAAATCTCCTTCAAGACAGGTTCTTCCGTGCTCATGCCGATGGCGGAATAATAAGAGGATGTGCCAGTCTCCACCATGCAGCGCGCGACCATCTCGCCCGTGCGCGATCCGCGGACCGATGTGTCGTTGTTGATATGCTCGATCTGGTATCCGGCGCGGAATTTTGCCATGGCGTCTTCAAGCGACCATGAAGGATCTACAATCTCGGCCCACTTGCCGAGGCTTTTGCCATGCTGCACTTCTTCGGTGGCCCAGCAGCGCGACATTTCCTGAAACTCCGGATCGTCCGCGAACACGCGCTCGAGATAGCTGGAGTACGCGACGGCGTTGTATTCGACAAGGGCGGCCGCTTTGACGACCTTCAACAGATCGGGCGTGATTTTGGAACGGTCCAGCCTGTCCCAGTGAATTTCGTTCATATCCCAATGCGGAAGACTCATGGCGCGGCTCCTTATTTTGCTTATTTTCAGCGCGAAACTTAAGCGATAGCACTGGTTTTTACTTATGGCAAGGAAACTGTCTCAAATAGCTGTTGAATCCTGCGGCCGTCATGGTAAATATCTATGCAACGCACGTGTCTATGGCCCTTCCGAAAAGAAGTTATGGTTATGCTACGACGGGAAAACTATCTGTTAACCGGAGCCGTTTGCTCCCCTTAATTTCGGGTTTGACGTTGATGTATTACACTCTTCAGGATGGGGCGCTGGCCTCGTCGCATCTTTTTCCCTATCCCCAAATCGATGATCTGGATTCCTATGTGGCGCGTGTGCGTCCTTGCAATCCTGTCTCTGTAATCTCGCCGCATAAATTCACAGATCAAGCACGGCTCTTTACAAGCCTGTTTACCGGGCGTGTGATGTATGCGGTCAAATGCAATCCGGATGAACGGGTTTTACACGCATTGATCGCGGGGGGGATCGACAGTTTCGATTGTTCGTCAATCAAGGAAATTCGTCTGATGCGGCATCTTAAACCCGATGCCTCGCTTTATTATATGAACCCCATCAAGCCGCGCGAATCCATCCGTGAAGCCTACTTTACACATCATGTGCGGGTCTTTGTTCTAGACAGTGCGGATGAACTGAAAAAAATCATTGAGGAAACAAACGGGGCTAAAGATTTAACCTTGTTCGTGCGTCTTGCCATTGCCAAGCAGAATGTGGCGATTGATTTCTCTGAAAAGTTTGGGGCGTCTCCCATGCTGACAGGTGAACTGTTGCGTTTGGCGCGCCCGCATTGCAAAAAACTAGGGCTGGCTTTTCATGTGGGAACACATTGCCTTGAAACAAAAGCCTATGATATGGCCACGCGGCTTGCGTGCAACATCATCAAATCCGCGGGTATAAACGTTGACGTGCTCGACATCGGCGGCGGTTTTCCTGCTTTGCTTGATCCTGCCGATCCGCCGCCGCCGCTACAGGAGTATTTTCGTGCGGTTGAATCCGCTTTGAAAGACGAAGATTTGCCGCAACTGGAGCTTTTGTGCGAACCGGGACGCGCCTTGGTCGCAAGCGGCGGCAAACTTGTGGTCCGCGTTGACGGGCGCAAAGGCGACCTTTTATATTTGAACGACGGCACATACGGCAGTCTTTTTGAATGCGGCAAGCAGATAAATTTGCAATATCCGGTGCGCATGGTTCGCATCAAAGGCCAATCGACATCACCCTTATCACCATTTCGTTTTGCGGGGCCGACTTGTGATTCCCTCGATATGATGAACGGGCCCTTTTATCTTCATGAAGATATTAACGAAGGTGATTATATCGTCATAGATCAGATGGGCGCGTATGGCGAAACATCGCGCACGCCGTTTAATGGATTCGATGAGGTTATTTACGTCGAATTGCTACAAAAGAAGAAAAGTGTACGACTTAAAAAGGCCGCCTGATTATTTTGGTTCCTGCGCCATCTCTTCGCGCAGGGATTCTTCAGTTTCCGACCATTTGGCGATATAGGCTGGAATAGCGGGGCTGGGCTTGGTCTGGCCGATGGCAGTCATGATTTCACCTGTGGGAATCGTTGTGCGTTTTTCCTTGGAAAAGAAACTGCCCTTGACCAATCCGATGGCGGCCACCGCGCCGTCTTTTTTACCGCCGCGTATGATGAAGCGGTGCTCCATATACACCCATTTATCATCCCAGCATAACACGCGCGTTTTCAGGACGTATTTTTGAAACGGCAGTAGCGGCAGACGGTACCGCATCGTCGCGCCCGATAGGACGGGAATATATTTGTTCTTAATGACGTAAGCGGCAAGGCCCGTCAATCTGAGAACAAAATCCATCCTTCCAATGTCCATGATGGTCAAATACCGCCCGTTGTTCATGTGGCCGTTGAGGTCGAGATCGTTGGGCAACACCCAGAAATCTAGCGATGTTTCGTCGAAGGGGTCTGCCGCCTTCGGTTTGAAGAAAGAAGCGATCAGCATATAAAACAGGCGGATGTATAAATTCATGGTGCGATCCTAGCAAAAAACCCGCCTTTTGAAGAGCGGGTTTCTTTTGAATGCGTGTGCGGTAATTATTCCGCCGCGAGGTTTTCGCCGCCCTCGTCGGTGCCGCCGATCTTTTTGCCGTAGGTGCCGGTAAAGATGCCGTCGGAGAACACTTCTTCCCAAGTGCCGCCGGTAGAGGCTTTGGAGTATTCCGTAGCGCGGTTTTCAAAGAAGTTGGTGTGTTCGGCGCCGTTCAGCATCTCATCCATCCACGGCAACGGGTTTTTCTCGATGCCGAAGATCGGCTCAAGGTTCAGCTGCTGCAGGCGGCGGTCGCCGATGTAGCGGATATAGTTTTTGACTTCCTGTGCGGTCAGACCCTGAATTTCACCCGCGCCGAACGCAAGGTCGATAAAGGCGTCTTCAAAGCCGACGATGGTGCGGCAGGATTCGGTGATTTCCGATCTCAACTCGTCATCCCAGATATCGCGGTTTTCATCGATAAAGGAATTGAACAGTTTGATCATCGAAAGACAGTGTAGCGTCTCGTCACGCACAGACCATGTAACGATCTGGCCCATACCCTTCATTTTGTTAAAACGTGGGAAATTCATCAAAATCGCGAACGAGGCAAACAATTGCAGGCCTTCTGTGAACGCACCGAACATCGCCATCGTTTTCGCGATGTCGCGACGTGATTGCATAGACGCGTTTTGCATGTAATCGAACTTGTCCTTCATTTCCTTATATTTCATGAAGGCGGAGTATTCGATCTCCGGCATGCCGATGGTGTCGAGCAGGTGCGAGTAGGCGGCGATGTGAACGGTTTCAATGTTTGAAAATGCGGCCAGCATCATCTGTACTTCGACAGGGCCGAACACTTGGGAATAATGTTTCATGTAGCAGTTGTTTACTTCCACGTCGGATTGCGTGAAGAAGCGGAAAATCTGCGTCATCAGGTTGCGTTCGGAATCGGTCAGGTTTTTCTTCCAGTCGCGAACGTCTTCGGCCAGCGGCACTTCTTCCGGAATCCAGTGAATGCGCTGTTGCGTCAGCCAGGCTTCATAGCACCAAGGATAGAGGAACGGTTTGTAAACGTGACGCTCCTGCAAAAGAGGCGAATTAGCGATTTCTTGTGCGGTAAGCTGTTGGGCCTTGGCCATGGGGGTATACTCCTGATTTTCTCTGTAAGGATTCTGACTCTAGTGTCGGCGCCTGTGAATCCGAGTCATTTCCACGATTCGTCCACAGATTCCGGCGGTGTTGAAGGGATATAGGCACCCAAGGCAGGGACAGAGTCTTGATATTACTCAATAATCTATATGTAGAGTGTCTATGTTTTGAATCATACTACATATTGATTTTTTGTCCAGACCCCTTTGCCAATTTTGGGCATCTTTTTATTGGATGGGCATCCGGTTCTTTCCTGTCGTGTCGCAATTGTGTAGAGAAGGAAACAACACCATAAGACAAGGGACCGGATATGAGCATTCTCGCTAAACTTTTGCCGCAAGAAGACAAATTCTACATAGGCTTGCGGGCCTTGTCCGCCAACGCCCACGAAGGTGCGGCGCTGTTGCAGACGTTCATTGAAACTCCCGCAGGCGCAACCCGCGATTCCATCGGTCAGAAAATCGCTTTGGTAAAGGCGGATTCTAAAAAACTGCTGGCCACCATGTCGCGCGATGTATCACTGAGCTTTGTCACACCGTTCGACCGCGAAGATATTCAGGAAATTTCCGATCTTCTTTATAGAATTCCCAAAACCATCGACAAAATCCGCGAACGGCTTGAACTGCACAATATCGGTGCCAACGATGGCGATTTCGCCCTGCAGGTTGATCTAATCGTGCGCGAAGCCAATGCCATGCAGGAAATTATCGAATCTCTTACGCGCAAAGGCGGCGAAAAAATCATCGTGGCAAAAGTGGCAGAGCTTCACACACTCGAAGAAAACGGCGATGAAGTTTTAAGTCGTCTTTTGACCAAACTTTTTGCCATGGAACGCGATGTGCGCGATCTTATTTTGCGCAAAGATATCTATGACATGCTGGAAAAGGTTCTAGACCGCTACCGCGATGCGGCGGCGATTGCTCTTCAGATCGTGCTGAAGCACAGCTAGGGCCGCGCTATGGACCCGCTTATCCTTTTGGTCGCTGTTGTAGCACTCACGCTGGTGTTCGATTACACGAACGGATTCCATGATGCTGCCAATGCGATCGCAACGGTTGTCTCGACGCGCGTTATGCGGCCCACCACGGCCGTTATTTACGGTGCCGTTTTGAATTTTGCAGGTGCGCTATTGGGTACAGAGGTTGCCGCTACCATCGGCAAAGGTTTGGTTGATCCCGAAGCTATTACCATCATCACGGTTCTTTGTACGATCATTGCCGCCATCTGTTGGAATTTGCTGACGTGGTGGAAAGGTCTTCCCACCAGTTCCAGCCATGCCTTGATAGGCTCGCTTTTAGGGGCAACATTTTTCTCGGGGGATATTAGCTGGGATTCCATTCACCTTGATAAGGTCTGGGAAAAAGTCGTGCTGCCGATGATAAGCTCGCCTTTGCTGGGTTTTTTCGTGGGCTTTATTTTGATGACGGGTTTGATCCGGCTGGTCTGGCGCACGAAACTGCCCAAGATCAACCGCCGCTTTGGCCGTCTACAAATTTTCTCTGCCGGTTTTATGGCGCTTTCCCACGGTCACAACGATGCGCAAAAATCTATGGGTATCATCGCGCTGGCGCTATTGCTCACCTATCCTGGTGAATCCTTCGAAGTCCCCCTTTGGGTTATTTTGTCCTGTGCTTTAGCAATGGGGCTTGGCACGTTAAGTGGTGGCTGGCGCATCATTCGTACGATGGGATCGAAGATGATTAAACTTCAACCCATTCACGGTTTTGCTGCGGAAACAACGGCGTCTCTTATTATTACCGGTGCCTCGCATTTCGGCATTCCCGTGTCGACGACGCAGGTGATTTCCAGTTCTATTCTCGGCGTGGGCGCAACGAAACGCCTGTCTGCCGTGCGCTGGGGCGTTGTCGGAAATATTATCTGGGCATGGGTTCTGACTCTGCCTCTGACATTTTTGTTCAGCGGTCTTCTAATGCTACTGATAAAGACGATAGCGTCTTAAAGAGATAAGACCCCGTTCTGCGGGGGAGCGGAACGGGGTCTGAATGACAAGTTCATATCCCTTTTACGGGGCAGAACATGAAACCGGCCAGCCTGTTTCATCCGGGCCGATTCCTACTGTCCCTTGATCCAACGTTCAGTGAAGAAAAAAGTTCTTCTCGGATTTAAATTTTTTTGGTCAGCTTGTCGGCGCACTCTGGCGTGACAAAGCATAGGCTTCACCGGGGGCTGGAAGGCGGGCGGACAAGAACGCCGCTGTTGTCAAATTTTCCGGAGCGCCCAGCGCGAGGTCGGTTCTTTTATAACTGTTGTTGCGCAAGGATTCCAAAAGCGGCTCGACGGACAACGCGCTCCCTACGGACTTTTGCGCTAGATTGGTAATACCCGGCAAGACTTTCCCTTGTGTGACAATCACATGGCTGTAATCGCGCGCTTTGGCGGCAAGGCACAGGCCGCGTAGGTAGAACCGGTTGAATTCGCCTTCGGCCAATGCCTTGGCGCTTTGTTCCTTGTTGATGGCGCGGGTGATGGTTTTGCCGCCCATGGGGGATTTGAACATCTCGGCGGCCAGAAAACAGTTGCGGCGGATCAACTCGCGCTCCAGCCATAAATCCGTGTGATACTGTAGCGCGTCGCGCAACAGCGGCAACCAGCGGGCGCGGCCCGCTTCGTTCAGGCGTGGGCTGATATAATGGCCGCCTTGGTCGAATTCCAGTAGCATGAAGCGCCGGACGGATTCGTTCAGTTGCGTATAGTTCAAGCCCATGGTTCCTCCATGTTTTTCCCTGTTTTCTCGCGGGCAGGCTGTAATCTTAACAATGGTTAAAATCATAACGGCCTTCGCACCATGGATCAACAAAGCAATAACCATGCCATACGCGGGCGTTGACAGGATAAGCGGCGGATGGTTCTGTAAATATATGTTTGATACCGATATCTCCCATTTATTGCTCGTTCGCCACGGTGAATCCGAAGGCAACGCCAATCCGGAAATCTATCTGCGCAAAGGGGATAGCAAACTGGGTTTGACCGAACGCGGTTGGCATCAATTGAAGGGCACAGGGCGGTTTTTGGGCGCATACTGCCCCGAAGTCGGCATGACGAAATGGCCTTTGATTCAGGTGAGCACCCATCAAAGAACACTGGAATCGCTTACAGGTCTTTTGTTCGGCATGGGTTCCGTGTTCGAAGGTGATCCCAAAATCAACCCGCAGGCATTTTTAACGGAAAAATTTTTTGGCGCGGCCAGCGCCCTTGAATTTATCGAGGATGAAAAAGTCCCGCGCGAATTCAGAGATCATATTTTGCACTTGTCCAAAGCAGTCAATGCCCATGATCCGTTTTCTGCCAAACATTTATTCGGCGAATCCACAAAAGACACGATGATTGCTGCCAAGCTGTTGATGGACGGTACGATCTCCCGCGATATTCAAGAAGGTCATAGAAAGCAGATCATTGTTTGTCATGGTGCGGTCATACAAGCCATGATCATGAATTTGCTTCATGTTCTGCCCAAGGACAAAAACAAAATAGGCAATCCCGGAAACGGTGATGTCATTGAAATCATCGGCAGCCGCAAAAACTGGACGTGTAAACGCATCTGGGATGGTGAAAAAGGCGAACGCATTTCCGAAGACTACAAGGCGAAAATACATCGCTTCACGGTGGCAGACCTTCCACCCGTACCTGATTTTTTGAAGAATGGGATTTAAGCCTTTAATTCAAGCTTGTCCGCTATGGCTTGTACTTCCTGCGGGCGGGCAGGCTCGAATTGCGTAAGCGGCTTGGCACCCATCCGCAAGGCTAAATCATAGACATCGGCGGCATCCATATAGCCTTCATACATCGCCCGCATAAAGGAATCGCGGCTGGATTCCGGCATGGTTTCCATGGCGTGAATCATCAGGCGGTGGCCCGGTCCGTAGACAGGGGAATAACAACGGCTCATGGATGTGCCGGTAAGATGGTTTACTCTGCGTTCGGTAAACTCTTCATCGCGCCAAGGCGTGTGGTCCATATAGTATCTTTTGGCGGCATCGCGGGATTCTTCGCCGCTTAAGAGCATGAAGTTGAAATTATTCGTGACGCAGCGGGTATAAAAATTATAATCCTGCACGGCAATGCGCAGATCGTCTTTTTCGCTGTAATGGATTTGTGAATATTCGGCCAGCGCTTCCATCTGGAACATTTCGAATCCGGCCATACAGGTCAGGCCGCGATGGATGGGCCATTCTCCGGCGGCAATTTGATCGGTCCACAAGGCCGCCTGCACTGCGTGGCCAAGGATTTCATGTTTAAGAGTTCCTTCCAGACTTTCCTCGCTCGCTTCCTGCACGACCTCCTTGTTGAACTTGATGCTGAATTGCTTGCCGATGCCGCTGATCGACGCGCGGACGAGGCCCTTTCCTTCCATAAAAGAAACGTCCGGTTCAGGGACATCCGGCGCCATCGGGAAAAGGCGGTTTGTCTTTTTGATCGCTTCATGGAAATGACGCTTGAACCAGCTTGGAATGTCATCGACGAGAATTTGGCCGGACACCGCGGCAAGGCCTTTGAGCGCGTCATTGAAATCAACACCGACTTTCGCCAGCGATTCCGTTGCTTGTGCTCGAAGTTCATCAATAATTTCGGTTTGCGAAAACGGCACCAGTTTGAATCCCATCGTCGCGGGCAGGTATTCGTTGATCGGCGTGGTGCGTTCATTCATCACGTCTTGCAGATAAGCCCGAAGGCCGAAAACGCGCTGGAAGAACAGACGATCGCTTTGCGCATCAGGCGTTTCGAGAATGCTAGTGAGAGTTTTCAAAACCTCTTCGCGGTCTTTGAAAGGGCGTCTGGACTGCCAGATGGAAAGATTGAAATCGACGATGACGCCACCGCCGAGGCTTTGTTCCAGATCGTGCCATCCGTTCAGCACATCGGCGAATTCGGCATCGAGGCCTTGCGACAATCCCATAGCATACTCCTTTTACAGAAGATGGACTTTATTCTCTTGGCCCCGTGCTGTCAAACCAAAGAAAAACCCCGCTTTTGGCGGGGTTTTTAGCGTACTCAATGTAAATCCTATTGGCAGGCCAAGCACTCTTCGTACTTCTTCTCGCCTTGTTCGGTCAGCTCCGGCTCGCGGCCTTTGCTTTCTCTTGTGCGCATCCAGCTGGCGTTGGATTCTGCGCGCTGGATCGACTTGGAGCGGCAGTAGTAAAGCGACTTCACGCCTTTCTTCCATGCTTCCCAGTGGATGCGGTGCAGATCTGATTTGTGCACGTTGGCGGGCAGGAACACGTTCAAGCTTTGCGCCTGGCAGACGAACGGCGTTCTGTCGGCGGCGTGCTCGATCAACCAGCGCTGGTCGATTTCGAACGCGGTCTTGAACACGTCTTTTTCCTCTTGGCTCAGGAAGTCCAGATGCTGGACAGACCCTTCGTTCGTAAAGATCGACGACCAGATATCATCATTGTTCTGGCCATGTGCTTCGAGAACCTTGGCAAAGTACGGGTTCTTGACGGCAAACGATCCGGAGAGCGTTTTGTGCGTGTAGGCGTTGGCTGCGATCGGCTCGATCCCCGGCGATGCGCCGCCGCAGATGATGGAGATCGACGCCGTGGGTGCAATCGCCATCTTGTTCGAAAAACGCTCCATGATTCCGTAGTCCGCTGCATCGGGGCAGGGGCCGCGCTCGTGGGCAAGTTTGATGGATGCATCGTCAACCTGACGCTTGATATGCTGGAACATGCGGCGATTCCAGACCTTGGCCATCACGCCTTCCATTGGAATCATTTTCGATTGCAGGAAGGAGTGGAAGCCCATGACGCCCAGACCAACCGAACGCTCGCGCATTGCGGCATACTTGGCGCGTTTCATGGAATCCGGTGCTTTCTCGATGAAATCGGTCAGCACGTTGTCAAGGAAGCGCATGCAGTCTTCGATCATCGTCGGGTGGTCTTGCCACTCTTCGAAGTTTTCGAGGTTGAGCGAAGACAAGCAACACACAGCCGTTCGGTCATTGCCCAGATGGTCGCGGCCCGTCGGCAACGTGATCTCGGAGCACAGGTTGGACATCTTCACCGACAGACCGGCCATCTTGTGGTGGTCTGGAATGCGGTCGTTTACGTGGTCGATATAAACAATGTACGGCTCGCCTTGTTCGATACGGGCGGTCAGCAGGCGGATCCACAGATCGCGGGCTTTCACTTTGGCCACAACCGAATTGTCTTTCGGAGAGCGCAACGCATATTCCTCGTCGTTTTCAACGGCGATCATGAATTTGTTGTCGACCAGAACACCGTGGTGCAGGTTCAGCGCCTTGCGGTTCGGGTCGCCTCCTGTCGGGCGGCGGATATCGATGAATTCTTCGATTTCAGGGTGCCAGATCGGCAGGTAAATCGCAGCAGAGCCGCGACGCAACGAGCCTTGGGAAATAGCAAGAGTCAACGAGTCCATCACGCGGATGAACGGAACAATACCGGAGGTCTTGCCGTTACGGCCGACTTTTTCGCCGATGGAGCGAACATTGCCCCAGTAGGAACCTATACCGCCGCCAAGCGATGCCAGCCAGACGTTTTCGTTCCAGAGGGAGACGATATCTTCGAGCGAGTCATTCGTCTCGTTCAAAAAGCAGGAGATCGGCAAACCGCGGGACGTGCCGCCGTTGGACAAAATAGGTGTTGCCGGCATGAACCACAATTTCGAAATGTAGTCATACATACGTTGCGCGTGGGCGGAATCATCGCCGTAATACATGGCAACGCGCGCGAACAAGTCCTGCGGTCCTTCCTCGGGCAACAGGTAACGGTCATACAGCGTCTCGACGCCGAATTTCGTCAGGTTCGCATCGCGCGATCTATCGATCTGAACGCGGTTGCCGCCCTGAATTTGCGCATAGTCAAACATGCTTCTACTCCCCAAAAACGGTAAAAGTTATTCACAAACTGTGGAAATCTTCTGTGGAAGACTCGTGTGCAAAAACACAAGCCCTTGTGCTTAGTTCTTCATGATCATACTACATCTCGGGGGGCTGTCCATACAAATTCGCAAGTTTCACCCGCTCGAAACGCATGGCACATACCATCGAAAACCAATCTCAAGTCCTTGGATTTGGCTGACATTTTTCTGCCACATTCCAAATCGTTAATATAATAGACGCAAAATTTCAAAATTACCGCTAATCAAAATAGGGTGTTTTGTACCTCTAAAAAGGGGTCCGGATGAGAATCATTTTCACTAATGAGGGGATTCGCCCCAATACGAAAAAGATTCGTACGAATCAGGCGAATCGGTGGTCGTACTGATTGCAATTATAAGAATATTATCCTATTATGAGTAATGCACCGCCCAAACAGCCATCCCAACGCCAGCCTCCTCTTTAGTCTTGGTCAGCATCCACGCGTGAGATTCAAAAAAACAGCCAAACGAACTATTGAAGCGCGCACAAAAAATAAAAAACGCTCAAAACGAACTGATAAATCGAAGTTTCTGGAAAATATTCCAACCCGCATGGACAAATCCGTTTGGCTCGGTCATAAAGGGCGCGACATATATATAGGAGTTTGAAACACAAATGGCTTCCATTCGCCGCACCCGCCAGACCAAGATCGTCGCCACCCTCGGCCCTGCTTCGGGCAATCCTGAAATGATGAAAAAACTGGTTGAGGCAGGCGTTGATGTTTTCCGCATGAACTTCTCCCACGGCACGCACGAAGCACACGCGAAAAATTTGCAAACCGCGCGGCAATTGGAAAAAGAATTCGGCAAACCGATTGCCATGCTGGCCGACCTTCAAGGCCCGAAAAACCGTATCGGCAAATTCAAGGATGACCGCATCGAGGTCAAAGAAGGCCATATCATCCGCTTTGATCTGGATACAACGCCCGGCGATGAAAGCCGCGTTTGCCTGCCGCACCCCGAAGTAATCGTGGCGATGCGTCCCGGCTCCGAAATCCTGCTTGATGACGGTAAGGTTCGCGCCATCATCAAAGAACAGGGAAAAGAATTCCTGATCGCCGAAATCGTCGCGGGCACGAAATTGTCCAACAACAAAGGTTTTAACATTCCGGGTGTCATCATCCCGATGCCTGCATTGACCGACAAAGACCGTGTGGATCTTGACGCCGCGCTGGAAATGGGCGCGGACTGGGTCGCGCAATCGTTCGTCCAGACGGCGGCGGATGTTGCTGAAGCGCGCAAGATTATCAATGGCCGCGCTGCGTTGATGGCTAAGATTGAAAAGCCGTCCGCGCTTGAATTTTTCACGCAGATTCTCGATCACGTGGACGGCATCATGTTGGCGCGCGGCGATCTGGGCGTTGAAATTCCGCCCGAAGAAGTTCCTGCCGTGCAAAAACGCATTGTCCGCCAGACGCGCGATGCCGGAAAGCCGATCATCGTTGCCACGCAGATGCTAGAATCCATGATCGACAATCCACGCCCGACGCGCGCCGAAGCCTCCGATGTTGCAACGGCTGTCTATGACGGCACAGATGCAGTGATGCTGTCGGCTGAAACCGCTGCCGGCAAATATCCGGTTGAATCCGTTTCCATCATGGCGCGTTTGTGCCAGTCCACGGAAAACGACGATACCTATCTTGGCATCATGCGTTCCAACCATCCGCAAACGGAAATGGATTCTTCCGATGCCATTACGGTTGCGGCGGCAACGGTTGCCCGCGATATCAAGGCGGCCTGCATCGCCAACTACACCACGTCCGGCGGCACAACGCTTCGCACAGCGCGTCAACGTCCTGAAATGCCGATCCTGTGTTTGACGCAAAATGAATCGACGGCGCGCAAGCTCACATTGTCTTATGGCGTTCAGCCGCGCTACATCACCAACGTCAAATCCTTTGCTGAAACGGTGGAATGGGCAACCAAACTCGCCGCCGAAACGGGCCTTGCGAAAAAAGGTGAGCGCATCGTTCTAACGGCGGGCGTTCCTTTCGGCACGCCCGGATCGACGAACGTGCTACGCATCGCGTGGGTCGAATAATGGCATGAAAATCTTTTTCGATGTCGATGGTGTGCTGATGAACAATATCCACATGAAGCGTGGATGGCTCAATCGCTGGGACAAGGACATCGAAAAAGATTTGGGTATCGCACCCGAAAAGTTTCAGGAAATTTTCCATGATTGGTTTTTGAAAGTCCAGATAGGCCAACTCGATTTCGAAGAATCGATGGACCGTTGGCTTAAATTTCATGGCTATAATGCTGCGGCATCGCATGTCATCGAATATTGGAACCAAAAAGACATGAATCTGAACGAAGATTTGTGGCCTGCCATTCGCTCGCTGTCGCAGAATGCGAATATCGAATTATACGTCGCCACGAACCAAAGCCATGCGCGTGCAAATCATCTTTGGCAAAACGGATTCAAAGATCACTTCAAAAAGATTTACTACTCGGCGGCATTGAGTTGTTTCAAACAGGATGGAAATTATTTCCGTCAGATCGAAGAAGAACTTGGGTTTGATCCGCGCAAGGAAACTGTTTTGTTTTTCGACGATGATGAGCGCAACGTCAAAGTCTCGTCTGAACGGGGATGGAATGCCGTCTGCTTCGACACGCACGCGGATGTCGTGAACCATCCTCTCATTCAGCCGTTATTGGTGTCATGAAACGCTTTTTGGTTTTACCGGTTCTGGTTTTAAGCGCGTGCGGAGGTAACACCGAAATGGGCGGCAATCGTCCGCGCGTCTCCTATCAGGATATCCAGCCCGCTGCGGGTATGACATACGAAGAATACCGCAACCACGATATGGGTGAAGGCGACAGCGGCGTTGCGCAAAAACGCTTTATCATGCTGGACCGCAACAACAATGGCCGCTTGTCGACGCAGGAGCTGGGTGGTGATTAAACCTGCGTATATGGCGGAACAGGGGCTGCGGCGGCATTCGCCTCGGAACCTCTTTGATCAACGGCGGGCAGCATGGTCTGTGACGGGATGATATAATACAATCCAAGTTCGCTGATAAGGTCCGACATCTGCAACATCAATTCCTGCTGGATTTTCAAATATTCATTGTTGTCCGAAACATTGATGTAGAAAAACAGCTCCATCTGGTGTCCGTCCGGTCCGGGGCCATGATAGCGCACGGGAAACCCTTCTTCGTTGACATGCTCGCTGGCGAAAAGCATGTCCTGCATCTTCTTGGAAAACAGGCGGATTTGCTCTGAGGTGCCGTCGTAACGCAATTGGAATTTCTTGCTGACAAGGAAACGGTTGCGGCGCGCCAGATTTTCGATGCGCTGGTTGGACAGGTCGCCGTTTGGAATCGTAACAAGCGTTCGTTCATTGGTGCGAAGGCGGGTCGATCGCATGCCGATATCTTCCACAGTGCCGGAAACATCGCCGATCTTGCAGAAATCGCCGATATGAAGTGGCTGGTCGATCACGATAGCCAGAGAGCCGATAAAGTTTTCTAGCGTCTTTTGTGCGCCCAGCGCCAAGGCGATACCGCCGATCCCGAGAGCGGCAAGACCGGCCGTTACATCGACGCCGAGATTGTCGAGAACGATGAAGACAATGACCGTTCCGAAGACGATTTTGACCAGACGCCGGAAGAAGAAAAGGATGGACGACACGCCGAAGAAACGGCCCGTCGAGATAAAACGGTTCTGCACGGCTTCGGCGGCGATGTCGATCAGCCGCCATGCGAGGAGCGCGATAGCTGACCATGCGACGATAACATTGAGCTGGCTCATTTGCTGGCGTACGATCAAGGAAAGGCCGATCCACAGACTGCTATAGGCGAAAAGCCAGACGGCGGCGTAAAGGCTTAAAGGAACTCGTACCGCATCCAGAAAATGCTTGCCGGAAATAGAGCATTTTTGCGTCCAGTATTTTTTGATCACGCCGAAAAGACTAAGGACAAGGAACCAGCAGAAGATATAGGAAAAAGCCATGATAAAGATGATAGCCATCCAGTGTCCTGCCGGCGCGCCGAACCATTTCTTCTCTATCAGCGCATTCGGAAGTATTTTGTTTATGAGGGGTTCGGATTCACCAAGAGTGTCGGTAAGGCCTTTCAACTGGTCGAGTGTTTGGGAGGAGATTAGCCAAATAAGCGCCTTGTCGGTTCCGACGCTCAGCTGCTGGGCTGTAATGTCGATGGATTTTCCGTCCCTGCTGAGATTTCCAACGCGTTCGTAACCGTCTTCTATGCCTTCTTCGTCTTTTTTGCCTTCAGCGGTGTCGCTAATCATGGAAAGCGGGAAAAACCATCCGCCCTGATCAAGCAAAAGCTGGAAATCTTTGGCAAGTTCCGTACCCTTGCCGGCGCGGGAAGAGGAAGGAATCTTTTGAAGGTCTAGATATTGGGATGCTTTTTCGAAATCTTCTTCGCGCAAAGCCTTTAAAAAACCATCGACGGTGCCGCGCGGTGTTGAACGGCCCAACTCGTCTATCGGAGCTGTTTCTGCAGTAGCCGCATCCGCACCCTTGTCTCCTGTGCCTTTGACAATAGCGGCAGTCGCGTTTGCCGATGCGCTATGGAGGATAAGCGGCGTAAAGGCAGCAAGGAGGAAAAACAAAAAATATAAAGGGCGCATCTTTTTCATGGTCGTCTTTTCAACACAGGTTTAGGGAAGAACTATGGCGCAAAGCGCCAGAATCCAGCCCCATTATTTAAACCGGATCATGTGAAAAGACAAAGGCTTGTTG
>QFQB01000001.1 GCA_003241475.1 Micavibrio aeruginosavorus | reverse complement strand
GTCCTGATCGACCCGCCGTTCGAGAAAACGGACGAGTTCGAGACTTTGTGCAAACAGATGGCCGAGTGGAAGAAGCGTTTCGCCAATGGTATTTTTCTGCTCTGGTATCCCATCAAGGCGCACCTAGCAGTGAGCAAGCTAAAACACGCAGCGCAAGTTCTAGATATGCCGCGCACATGGTGCGTGGAGACCTTGATGCATCCACGCAACCAGCCTGAAACTTTCAATGGTAGTGGGTTGATCCTGTTCAATGCGCCTTATCAAATCCCGGAGAGAATGACCGCTCTGTTGCCGTTACTCTCCGAACGGATGAATTTGCACGAAACGCCCACGGAATGGCTAGTCCCCAAAGCCTGAAAAACTGTGACTTCTTGGCAACAGATGGGGGAAAACATATACGGCGAACCAACGTATATTCACGATAAATCAATTTACAACCCACGCAAAAAACCGCAGAAATCTGCGGGTTTCCAAGGGTTGTTCACAGACCTGTCCGCAGGCATTCTGTCTTGGCAACGACCATACCATCATGGGGCCAACGGGTTGACAATGCTCGCAAATCCTTCATATTCGCAAACGGTTTAACTCTTTTGTTGGGAGAATACTGAGATGACCAAATTCGCAAAAATCGTGTCCGTTCTGGCTCTGGTTCTGGCTCTGGCTGCTTGCAGCACGGGTGCAGCTCAAGACGAAAGCATCGTTAACGGCGATGCAACGTTCACAAAAGCACAAACGAAGTAATTACTTCGCGAAAGCATTTAAAAGCCGCCTTTCGGGCGGCTTTTTTATTGGTTGTTTCATGGATGCGGAGAACCGCTAATTGCGTAGCGGTTTGCCTTTCTCCAGCATATGCTCGACGCGTTTTTGTGTGCCTTCGTTGCGGACCAACGCGGTGAATTCCTCGCGCTCAAGCTTGTAAAGGTCATCCTCGTTCATGGGCTTGGTCCAGTCGGCCTTGTCGCCGCCGGACAGCACGCGGGCCACAGCGCCGCTTACGACGATGTCATAGGGCGTCGCCTTGCCGGACTTGGCCATATCGGCCACCGCCATATCGAGCGCCAGCTTGCCGCTTGGGCCGGGCAGGCGGATATCGGTGACGGGTTCGGGCACTTTGTAATCCTTCGCCAGTTCCAGTGCCTTTGCCTTCGCATCGAACAGCAGGCGGTCGCGGTTCATGGTTATGCCGTCCGTCTTTTTAAGATATTTGATTTCCTTGGCCTCTTGCGCGCTTTTGGCAACGCGGGCCATGGCAATGGTTTCGAACGCCTTGCGCACCGCGCCCATCGGCGTATTCTTGGGCGAGAACCACATTTTGCGGCCGCCCGTGTTTTTGTCGAATTGCTCGCGCTCTTCAGCCTGATAACGGAGCAACATTTCCTTGCATCCACCCCAGCCCGGAATAAGACCAACGCCAACCTCGACAAGGCCGCAATAGGTTTCCGCGTGCGCCTGCACATGGTCGGCGTGTAGCAAAATCTCGCAACCGCCGCCCAGCGCCATACCAGATGGGGCCGCCACGACAGGGAACGGCGCATATTTCAGCGCTTTGTATATTTTCTGGCCGCCGGAGACCAATTCGTCGATCTGCGGCCACAGGGCGATGTTCATGGCGAACACGGCCAATCCCAAGTTCGCGCCCGCCGAAAAATTCGAGCCTTCGTTGTAGATCACCATGGCCTTATAGGCACCATCGGATTTCGTGATCATTTTGATGGCCTGACTGTAGGCTTCGAATACCTGATCATCGAGCGCGTTCATCTTGCCGGTAAATTCAACGCACAAAACGCCGTCGCCGATATCCCATACGGCGGCAGAGCCCGTTTTAATAACGGGTTTAGCGTTGAGCTTGATATCGGAGAGCAAAAGGACGCCTTGAGAGCGCGGCACAGCGTGATATTTGCCGTCCGTGCCAAAAAACATCAGCTTGCCGTTCTCGACCTTGTAGAACGATCCCTCGCCCACAGCCTGCAGCAATTTGGGAACGGCAATGCCTTCTTCTTTCAATTTCGCCGCAAACCACGATGCGCCCAGCGCGTCGATCATTTCGAACGGACCGGATTTCCAGTTGGTGCCAAGACGCATGGCTTCGTCAACTTCGGCAACGGAATCGGCGATATCGGGAACGAGGCTCGCCGCGTAAACCAGCGTGTCGCGCAAAACCTTCCACGCATACTGGCCGCCTTCATCTTCGGCTGTCACAACGGCACGAAGGCCTTTTTTACCGGCATCCATCGACGCCAGTTTGGGTTTGTCGGCGGCGGCGTATTGGGCCTCATCGAAAGGTCTGTCAGCACTGAGTTTCAGCGCCTGCTTGACCTTGCCTTCGCCCAAACGATAGAAACCGCCCTTGCCTTTGCGGCCCGTGTAGCCCGCTTTGATCATGCCTTCGATGAAGGGATAGTCTTGATAGATTGTGCGGTAAGGATCGTCCTTGGGCAACGTCGACAGCAACGATTCCGCAAGGTGCGGCATCAGATCGACGCCCACAAGGTCGATCAAACCGAATACGCCTGTTTTGGGAATCCCGACAGGTTTGGATAGCACGGCATCGGCGACTTCTATCGATACACCGTCTTTGACCGCAACATTCATAGCGGACTGCATAAAAAATGTGAGAATGCGATTGACGATAAAGCCCGGCGTATCTTTGCATTTCACAACGCCCTTGCCGAGTTTGACATCGCAGAATTCGGAAACTTCCTTGACCACATTCGGGTCCGTGTCTTTTCCTACAACTATTTCCAGTAGCCGCAGATAACGCGGCGGGTTGAAGAAGTGCGTGATCATGAAATTCTTTTTCACGTCCTTAGAAAGCGGTTCGGTCAACATCTCCAAAGGAATAGTGGACGTGTTGGAAGATAGGATCGCGCCTTTCTTCATGTGCTTAACCAGCTTTTCATACGTGACGTGCTTGATCTTAAGGTCTTCGAGAACGACTTCTACGATCCAGTCGCAATCCTCGATCAATTTCAAATCGTCTTCAAGGTTGCCCGGCGTAATCAGCTTCGCATTGCGGGTCGACATCAACGGCGCGGGATCTTGCTTCAAAAGTTTTTCAATCGCGCCCTTGGCGATTTTGCTGCGGTCTTCGCCTTCGGCCAGATTTTTCGGCACGATATCCAAAAGCACGACAGGAATGCCCGCATTGGCGACTTGCGCCGCGATACCGCTCCCCATAACGCCGGAACCGATGACAGCGACTTTTTGAATAGCCATATGATAAAACCTCTGATTTTTTAAATTCTGACCTGAATGATAATAGCCTGAAATAGTTAAAAAGGCAGTGCTGTTTTTCGTTTTTACGGCTGTGTGTCGGCTTCATATTCCCGCGTTTGCACAAACAAGCGGTCGAGCACGCGCAAAGCGGTTTCCATGTCGTCGAAAATGGCGGTTATAGTGGGGAATTTGCTGTGCAACAAAGCACGGTTGGGTACCAGAATTGCTTGTTCTTGCGTTTTGGCATAATCCGCATTTTCCTGAGGACGGACGGCTAAGGATGCCAATCTGGCGTGCTGGATGATAAGTCCTTCGAGAGAGCCTATCCGCCCCAGCAGATAACCAAGATGGATAAGACTTCTATACTGATAGATCATGTAAGGCACATTGTATTTTTCGACAAAATCATTGATGCGCGATTCATCCCCTTTCAGGAACGCCAGTATGAGACTGAGTTCGCCCGAATGAAGAATTACGCCGTCCTGCACGCGCAATTCTTCGACGTTTTGCTTGATCGCGGCCAAAACAGTCATACCGGTGGCATACAAATATGGCTCTTTCCAATACGCAACGATTTCTTGTGCTCGCTCGAAACGCTCTTTTCGTAAGGCCCCTTTGAACAAGGTCAATTGATGATCGCCTTCGCTATCGAGATGCTGCGGCAGCAGGTCTCCCAATTCTTCCATCAAAGGGTCCGTCGCTTGCAACAAGGCGCGGGCGCGATGCAGGCGCTGACGCTTTTCCATGACGGCTTTGCGATCCTTGTGAGCGCGCGACAGCATGGCGCCGGTCGCATGATTGACGTTCAAAACCAATGAAGGATCATTGAGATTGTAATCCCGTGCCAGACGGGAGATCTGCACCCGCGTATGGATCAAGGCGCGGTTCAGTTCCAGATAGCAAAGCGCGTAGCGGTAGAATTGTTTTTCAAATAAGGATAACGCCGCATTGGCTTCATGTGCATTGTCGCGCGACCGGGCACATGAGGCCTCTCCTTCATGAAGCTCTTCTTCCTCGTGACGCCAATTTCGCACCAAAATGAAATAATCATGGCAGAAATGACGCAATGATTGGACATGGGTATAAAGAGATTGCTCATCGCGCGCTTTTTCAGCCGCCTGAATCGTTTCCCACAAATCCATGTAAAAACGCCGTGCCGGCGTAGCAAGCGAAATGCCGCTGTGCTGAAACGCATATTCCAGTTGTTCGGAGTCCAGTAGTTGCACGCCGCCTACCCTAACCGTAAAACCCAATAGTACCCATATCCATAGTACGCGATACGAGTAAAGATTTGTTAAGGTTTGCCTAAAATTTTAGGCGAATGTGCGTCTGCGAAAAACCCCGCTTTCGCGGGGTTTTTGAAGGAATTAAATGGCTTCCAAGACGACCGCGACGCCTTGACCGCCGCCGATGCACATGGTGGCAAGGCCGTATTTCTTTTTCTCCCGCACCAGCAAGCTCGCCAACTTGCCGACGATGCGCGCACCCGAAGCTCCCAGCGGGTGCCCCATGGCAAGCGCGCCGCCATCGAGATTGAGTTTGCTCTCATCGATACCCAAATCCTTGATAACCGGAATGGATTGCGCGGCGAAAGCCTCATTCAATTCGATGATGTCCATATCGGATATTTTCAGGCCCGCACGGGCAAGCGCTTTTTGTGACGCCGGAACAGGACCGATCCCCATGATCTCGGCGGCGCAACCCGCCACAGCGACAGATTTAAGGCGCGCCATTTTGGGCAGTTTGTGTTTATCGGCATATTCTTCGGAGCAAACCAGAAGCGCACAGGCGCCATCGGTCAACGGAGAGGCTGTACCCGCCGTTACCGTGCCGTTCTGGTCAATGGCCAGTTTCAGGCCGGCCAAACCTTCCGCGCTGGTATCAGGGCGAATGGTACCATCCTCAGTTACGCCGGCAATCGGCACGATTTCGTCTTTGAACTTACCATCGGCACGCGCTTTTGCCGCTTTGGCATGCGATTTTACGGCGAAGGCTTCTTGTTCCACGCGGGAAACGGAATATTTTTTGGCAAGATTTTCGGCCGTCTCGCCCATATTGATGTAGGCCTGCGGATAAATTTCCGCGAGTTTGGGGTTCGGCATCGGGTTGAAGCCGCCCATGGGAATGCGCGTCATCGATTCAACCCCTGCGCAGATGAACACATCGCCCGCGCCCATCTGAATGTAGCCGGCCGCCATTTGCACCGTGGTCATGGAAGAGCCGCAAAAACGGTTGACGGTTGCGCCGGCAACAGATGCGGGCAATTGCGCCAATTGCCCTACAATCTTGGCCAGATTGAAGCCTTGCTCGGCTTCGGGAAAAGCATTCCCCATCAGGATATCTTCGATGTCTTCGGGTTTAACACCCGTTTCCTTGATAAGGGCCTTTATGACTTCCGCTGCCATATCGTCGGGACGGACACCGGCAAGCGCGCCCTTACCGGCGAAATGAAAGGGGCTGCGTTTAAAGCCGCAGATGACAACCGATTTTTCCATGGATATTCCTCCTGATCCCTTACCGTACCGCACAAAAATGATAATACTGTTAATAGTTTAATAGATAAATGGGGGTCGGGACAATGGCTTTCAAGCCCTTGTATTCTAATCGCTTCCGGCCGGAATTTTGTTTTGACATAGGCCCGAAAATGAGGCACCTAGAACCCCTTATTCCACAATCATGAAAACCACGCCCACGGAGGCTCTTTTGGCTGATTTAAAAGGATTGAAACGCATCTGCATGAGTTGCGGCGCCCGTTTCTACGATTTGAACAAGAAACCGATCATCTGCCCGTCCTGCAATACGGAATTTACCGGCGAGGTCAAAGTGAAATCCCGCCGCGGACGTCTGCCCGCGGATGTCGTCGACAGCCAAGTAGACGACGAAGAGGCCGACAAGGAAGTCGAAGAGGACGAACTGGAGTCCGCCGACGAAGACGGCGACACGGTCAGCCTCGACGAGCTCGATGAAGAAAGCGACGATGGCGACGACGAAGATTCCATGACTCTGGACGATGACGATCTGGAAATGGACGAAGATCTCGATGATATCGACGATGACGATATCGACGAAGATATTGCCGAAGACGACGAGAAATAATTGTCCGTGTATCACACGCTGACCATAAGCATTAAAGCCGGCCTGGACGATGAACAGGCCGGACTTTTTTCCGCCCTTTTCGAAGACACAGCCCTGTCCTATTCCTCCAAGAAAGACAAGACCGGTTGGGAATTTCTCTGGACATTCGAAGGCGCGCCGGATGAAGAAATGGTCGAAGCCCAATTTGCATGGGCGCAAGAGGAACTGGGATTGCCCGATGATGCCTTGCAGGGTTTGACAATCGAGGAACTGGGCGATCGCGACTGGCTGGCCGAAAGCTATCGCGCCTTGCCGCCCTTTACGGTTGGATCTTTTTTTATCTATGGTTCGCATTATGACGGCGCAAAACCGGACGGACAAATTCCTTTGCTGATCGAAGCTGCCACGGCCTTCGGGTCAGGCGAGCATGGCACGACGTCACGTTGCATTCTTGCCATTGAGCATGTGAAACAAAGCGGCTTTAACCCGCGCAATATTCTGGATATGGGGTGCGGGTCCGGCATTCTGGCGATTGCCGCCGCCAAGCTGTGGCCAGAGGTTCAAACATTTGCCGCAGACAACGATCCGGAATGCATGCGGGTAACAAAACTGCATATGGCTTCCAACAATGCGAACCATATCCATGCCTATGTCAGCGAAGGGTATGATCCACAGAGCGATGTCTGGAAAAACGCGCCTTATGATTTTATCATTGCCAATATTCTGGCAGGACCGTTGATAGACATGGCCGTAGAGCAATCCAAAGCTCTTGCCAGCGGCGGTTATCTGATTTTGTCGGGAACACTCAAAGAGCAAGCGGAGCGTGTTATCGCCGCCTACCTTCCCTATGGCCTCAGCATGGTTGAAGAGTTTCCGGGCGATGAATGGATGACGATGCTACTCCGGAAAGTCTAGCCAGCGCCGCACGTGTTTCAACGGATTGCTGGTTGAGCAACAGCGGCAAATTGTGTTCACACAAATAATCCACCTGATCCATCATGCGGTTGATGCTCGGTACGTTTAAGTTGCGCGGGTTTTCAACGGCCGCGAATTGCCGCGAAAAAGCGACCAGAAATTTCTTAAAATGCGCTGCCTTATAGTCAGAAAAATGGTCGGCATCAAACTGGAACATGAAAAGATCGTCGCTTGTTTTTTGCAGACGCTCTTCTTGCGTTTTGGACGGTGTTAACGGCGCCTGTGCGTAATCGATGCCGATTTGACGCACGCCGTAATTTCTTTCAGCAATGCGCAGGCGCAAAGATGGATCCATGCAATCAAGGCCGTCCCAATAATCCCTGCCTTCAATTTTTTTGTATAGATCCTTGAGCTCAGAGAAGGGTCCGGATTTTTGAGCATCGGACAACAAGGCGCTTTTTGCGGCTGCGCTTCGCAGCATTCTTTCGGGATCGTTCGATTCCGAAAGAACCCCCATAAGCGGCACATCATCAACACGCAGGCAATCTTCCTTCATCAACTCGACATGATGACTGCACATTTCCCTCCCTGAAAACCGGCCTTTGTAAGCAGAATCGCGGATTGTGTAATTCACAAGGCCGGTTTGCGTTCCGGCATAATATTCACTAACCGTGAAGCCAACAACCTGCGGCGCATCGCCTTCAAGGCCGCGGCCGTAGGCGGTGAAATACTGGAAGACTTTTTGCCCGTTCTTGCCCGCAAAAAGGCGTTCTTGCCAATCCTCGACCGCTTCCCGTTCGCTCTCTATCGGAAAATAAGGACAATAAAAATCAGCATGAATTTTCGACAGAAGCTCGCCTGCGCGCTCTTTCAAATCAGAAGCGCCCTGATCATATACTATGTTGAAATCCAGTCTTTTCAGATCCGGCACACTCGTCGGCTGTAAAAAACTGTCCAGACCCATGTCTTAATGATGACCTTGTTCCATCGAGCGCACATCGGTAAAGGCGCGTTTCAAGTCCGGTTCCAGCATGCGGTCATTGCGATACAAAAACGCCTGATTGGGGTGGAGTTTGTAGATTCGCAAAACGCGGTTGATGTCAGGCACGCCGCCTGAGGTAATCTGACGAATAAAGAACAGGGCCGCACTCACAGCACGGTTCGCAGAACGGCGCGTATGCGGAACATGCGATGCGTATGACCGAATATCAGTGACGAAACACTCGCGCGGCAGGCTGAGATCGAAGCGATCAAGCAGGCTGAACGACAAAACGGGATATTCAATGCTTTCGTTCAAAATGGAATATTCCCAACCATCGATGCGGATATCATGCTGGAAAATCTTGGCGTCATTCTTGAACAGGGGAACGGAATCGATGCGGTACTGTAGGCCGTAAATCCGCGACTTCCCAATATCTTTGGCCAGCGACTGACCAGAAGATGACAAAACGGAAGAAAACTGACTCCATCCCTTTGGCGGCCACACAATCTGTGTGCTTTCAAAACGACTCATGGGCTCTCCTACTCTCGTTGTCCGTTATTGTTATTTTTTTACGGACAGGTCTTGCTGACACCCTGGGTTGTCTAAACGGCTCTTAGCGGCTTTTTGAAGTGAATATGAGTAAACCTGAAAATAACGCAAAAATCAAGGGTCAATTTTACGAAATATATGGGCCAACATCTAAAAAATAGTGAATTTTTGAAAAAACTTGTGAATTATCAAAGCTAAACTTTGTTAAAAACACGGTTTCTTAAATCCATCAGGTACAACAAGACGAAGTAATACATATAGAGTTCCTGCAACTCACTAACCCTGTGAAAGACCTTAAAGTCCCAGATTTCAGCGATTTCCTGTATCAGATAAGGCACTATCACCCCAAGCGCCGTGGGGATCAGCGCATCGGGCGGATACAAAATGGAGAACTGCGCGGGCAGAACATTCGGTTTCCAGCGCCGAAGGGCAGGAATGACAAGCCCCCCGAAAGCAATGCCAAGGAAAAGCACCAGCCTTGGTTTTTGATCCAGCCATGCGGACGTGTTGTGCAAGTTCGTTTCATTCTGGTCATTCAGGGTAGACCAGTATTCCGGCGTATCCCATTGAAGGATTTGCTGACCCCAACTGATTTCCTCGCCAGCGACGTAAAAGCAACATATTGCTGCCAGCACAAACCAGATCCCCAAAAGTTTCTGTTCTTTCCAATCGATCTTCACGGCGCTGCAGGCCGCAACAATAAATGCGATGCTGATAAAGATCGCCTGCAAGGTTTCGTGCGGCCCCCATTCGGAATGCAATGCGGGTTTCAATCTGAGGGGGACAAAAATCTCGATTGCTATTTGGCCCAGAATAAAAAAGAGCGGAAGGCCGAGCGACCAGAGACGGTCTATAGGAGCATATTCTTTCATAGACTGGATGCTAGGCTTCTCTTTTCACCTTGAAAATGGGGTAAGGCGGCAAAAGGATTGCGCCTGTGACCCAAAGGACACGCCTTATCCCCCGTTACTCCACTGTAACCGATTTAGCGAGATTCCTGGGCTGGTCCACATCCGTGCCCTTGGCAACCGCGACGTGATAGGCCAAAAGCTGGACCGGAATAGCGTACAAGATAGGGGACACAAAAGGATGAACTTCTTCCAGCGTCACCGCCCATTTCGTCTGGGTTTTCATCTTGGCCACGCCCGTAGCATCGGAAAACAGCATGATCTTGCCGCCGCGCGCCGTGGTTTCCTGAACATTGCTGGCCGTCTTTTCGAAAAGCGGGTCGTTGCCCGGAGCCACAACAACGACGGGTACCTTGTCGTCGATCAGGGCTATGGGGCCGTGTTTCATTTCTCCGGCAGCATAGCCCTCGGCATGGATATAGGAAATTTCTTTTAACTTCAGCGCTCCTTCAAGCGCGATAGGGTATAAAGCGCCGCGGCCGAGATAGAGCATGTCGCGCACTTGCGCGACTTCTTTGGCGATCTGCTTAATTTCACCATCGTGATTCAAAATTGCGGCCGCCTGCTTGGGAAGATGACGCAAGGCTTCGGTATAGGTTGCCAGTTTTGCGGCATCAATCGTGCCTTTTTTAGCCGCCAGCGCCAGCGCGAGGCACGCCAGCGTTGTCAGTTGCGTCGTGAAAGCCTTGGTCGAGGCCACGCCGATTTCCGGTCCTGCCAGCGTATGAAGCACCGCATTGGATTCGCGTTCTATCGTGCTCTCGATTGTATTGACGATGGACAGGATTTTTTGCTTTTGGCGCTTGCAGTACCGGAGCGCTTCGAGCGTATCGAGCGTTTCACCCGATTGAGAAACGAAAATCGCCACTCCGTTTTCGGGCATTGGCGCTTCGCGATAGCGGAATTCGCTTGCGATATCGAATTCGACGGGCATGCGCGCAACCTGTTCGAACCAGTATTTGGCAACATGGCAGGCATAGGACGCCGTGCCGCAGGCCACCAGCGTCACGCGCGGCGCCGCCATCAGCATATCCAGAATGTCATCGGGCAGCATAATCTGCGACGTAGCGGGATTGATGAAGGAATTAAGCGTATCGCCGATCACTTCGGGTTGCTCGTAGATTTCCTTGAGCATGAAATGCGGGTATTGACCCTTGCCTGTGGTGGCGCCAGATTGCGCAGTGATGCGCACGGGACGTTCGATGTTATCATTCGCGCGAGTGTAAATGCGCACAGATTGTCTTGTAACCGACACGCGGTCGCCGTCTTCGAGGAAGCAGATTTTACGCGTGAACGGTGCAAGGGCGTAGGAATCGGAGGCTAGATACATCTCCCCTTCCCCATATCCCACCGCCAGCGGTGTCCCCTGACGTGCGCCAACCATAAAATTGTCTTCGCCTGCAAACAAAATGGCAACGGCGTAAGCGCCTTCGAGCCTGTTCAATGCGGCATCGGCGGCGGCTTGCGGGGTCATGCCTTGTTTGAGGTTGTGCGTGACAAGATGCGCGATCACTTCGGTATCCGTATCGGAGACAAAACGGCATTGATGCTGCATCAATTCTTCTTTTAACTCGCTGTAATTTTCGATGATGCCGTTGTGTACGACCGCGACTTTGTCCGTTGCATGCGGATGCGCGTTCTTTTCCGTGGGACCGCCATGCGTGGCCCAGCGCGTATGGCCGATGCCGATGGTGCCGGACAGTGGTTCTTTTTTCAGCTTGGCATCAAGATTGTTCAGTTTTCCTTCGGCGCGGCGACGTTCGATCTGCCCGTTTACAAGGCAAGCAATCCCCGCCGAGTCATAGCCGCGATATTCCAGACGGCGCAGGCCTTCCACCAAACGCGGCGCTGCATCCTTATCTCCGACAATCCCGATAATTCCGCACATGCTATGCCGCTCCCTTTTTATCTTTTTTCTTGTTCCGGTAGTTTTTCGCCCAGCCTTCTTTTACCATCTGGTGCGAACGCGCGACAATCAGCGCATCTTTTGGCACATTGTGCGTTACGACAGAACCTGCTGCGACAAATGATCCGTCTCCAAGTTTAACAGGTGCGACCAGCGTGGAATTCGATCCCACGAACACGCCTTCGCCGATCACCGTCTGATGCTTGTTGTATCCATCGTAATTGCAGGTAATTGTGCCTGCGCCGATGTTGGTTTTCGCGCCGATGACGGAATCGCCGATATAGGTCAAGTGGCTCATCTTCGCGCCTGCGGCGATATCGGATTTCTTGATCTCCACGAAATTTCCGACCTTGACGCCTGCACCCAGTTTCGTGCCGCCGCGAATGCGCGCGAACGGACCGACGGAAGCCTTCTCTTCAATCGTTACGCCTTCGAGATGTGAAAACGCATGGATGGTTACGTTGTCTGCGATTGTCACATGAGGACCGAAATAGACATTCGGCTCTACCACAACATCCTTGCCGATTTGCGTGTCGTAACTGAAATACACCGTGTTCGGGTCCATCAGCGTCGCGCCGCCGATCATCGCTTTTTCACGGAGCATCGTCTGCGCCATGCGCTCATGCTCGGCAAGCTCCGCGCGCGTGTTGATCCCCCATATCCATTGCACATCCGTTTCGACGACATAGGTTAGATAGCCGTCTTTTTCGGCGATGCGCGGAATATCGGTCAGGTAAAATTCTTTTTGCGCATTGTTGGCCTGAAGCTGGTCCAGCCATTTGGACAAATGCGAAGAGGGTACGCAGAAATTCCCCGCATTGCACAAGCGGATTTCTTTTTGTTCTTCGGTCGCATCTTTTTCTTCAACGATGCGGTCGAGCGTTCCATCCTCATTGGCGATCATGCGGCCCAATCCCTTGGGCGAAAGCGGACGCACGGCCATAACGGAAAGACCGTTCCAGCCGATCATTTCTTCCAGAACCGCTTTATCCAAGAAAGGCTCGTCGCCAAGCAAGATTAAAACCTTTCCTTCAAATCCTTTTAAAAACGGAACGGCGGGTTTGACCGCATCGCCTGTGCCGCGCTGTTCCTTTTGAACAGCAATCTGGTGCGGCGCTGCCGCGGCGGCCACATCATCCATGCCGGGCGCCGTGACGACAATGATTTTTTCAGGATTCAGCGCCTGCGCCGTTTCAAGAAGCCAGCCGATCATCGGTCGCCCTGCAATTTCATGCATGACTTTGGGCTTGTCCGATTTCATGCGGGTGCCTTTTCCGGCGGCGAGAATAACGATAGCGAGAGGCGTTTTACGGGTCATAATCCTAATCTTCCAAAATCCGGCGCGGTCCACAAATCACAACAAATTGCAGTGCGTAACACGCGGATTTTAAAGATTTTTGGACGGGCGAAAAGGGCTATTGCGCCAGTTTAAGGGTCTTGCCCGCGCCTTTGTAGCCGGTCAGGTGCATGAACAGCGTCCCGTAATCGGTTTTCACGCGGATTTTAACCGGAACCGCAGCCTCGCCCGGAGCCATTTGCGCCAGCCAGATGGTCGGCATGGTGCCGCGCTCGCGGCCTTGCTCCTGAATGGACATCCAGCCACGCGGCTTTTCATGCCACTTCCCCTTGAGCGGCTTTACTTCCACGGTACATTCAATGGCCGGACCGGAATAGACATTCAGCTTTGTCGCCTCCAACATTGCCTTCCCGACCTCTTTGAAGACAAGATTGTAGCTCCGGCTACCATCGAAAATCTTGTCCGTGCCCTCGCATTTACCGCCTTGCGCCACTTTGACCATCGTATGAAGGGTCGAGGTCAAAACATCGGTGGAATCATCGGCCAGACCCGGCTCAAGCGGTTTGGCGCCTTTTTCCTTCTTGTTGGTGATGCGGTATTCCTTGAATGAACCGTTCTTGTTGTATTCGAATTCCGTCAGTTCGCGCTCATCGCGCCAGACGGTGTCGGAAAAATGCAGTTTAGGCTGTCCTGCATCTTTTTTCGCATTGTACCAGCCGTCGGTCTGGAACGCGCCTTTCCATGGCGCCAGCTTTGCCAGCATGCCGTGTGTGTAGGCGGCAAGGCGCAGCATATACGTATTTTTTTTGGAAAGATCGACCGTTAGATCGGACGAGACGACATGGAACCCGCCTGCATAGACATCATATTCCATGAGTTGCTTGTCCGTCGAAACCGAAGCCGGTTTTGCCGAACTTTTTTCCGCCGCAAAAACAGGGGAAACATTAGCCGTAACGGCCAACATAGCGCACAGCGCGCCCACCCAGACCTTCCTTGAATGTCTTGATACCTTGTGCGCCGTCATCGTTTATTCCTCCGAGATCGAGTTCCTTGATTCCAATTTCTTTTAGCATGCACAGCCCCTTCCAGAGAAGGAGGTGATGGGCCGCATTTTCGCGGCCCTCTTGCGATGACCAGCCAACAAGGTAGGTCGCGCTCCGCCCATGTCGAACAAAAAGCACAAAGGCGATAGCCTCCCCTTCCTTCACGGCGCGGCCGACCAAAAGATTTCCTTTTGCCGCAAGAGCCGCCGCATATTGCCGCAGGAATTCCGGAGAAGGCCCGCCGTAATCGCGCAATGCCTTGTCGGTAGCGTATATGCCGCAAAGCCATGGCAGATTCGCTACGCTACCATCCCATTCCAGCGTTAGGTCCGCCCGTTCGGCCTTTGATAATTTGTTACGCCAGTTGGATTTCATATTCGCGCGTAGAATTTCGGTATCAGACGTTAAATCGACCCAGATCGTTTGGTAGCCGCTACCCTGTAGCGACAACCCCGTTTGTGCGGCCATGCGCTCTGCCACAAGTCCATATTCCATTTCAGGAAGAACGCGCCGTTTGCGTCCAAATCTTTGGGGGAACTGTTTATTGATTTCATCGAAGAACAGACGCTGATGCATGGCATTGCCGAATCCTTCGAACCACAACGCGCCGCGATCCAGACAAAGGGCATGTATGGCATTCCACAAAATTCCCGCTTCGAAAATCTGGACCAAGCCAGCTTCCGTCCCGTCGATTTCGATGACGCCCCAGCGCGCTTTTTGCTTTTGAAGAGGGCAATGGATTTGCGCGTAGGTGTAGCTTTGCAAAATGTTGGAATAAGGAAGTTTCGAGAATTTTTTTTCCCATTCGTCAATGGATAGCGTATTCCATTTTATCGCGCATTTCATGGCCGTTCGCATCCTTCATCAACCGCGCCTCATCAAAGCGGTCGATCAAGTCCGTGTCAACGGGGTTTTCGCCGTCATGCGCGGCCGCTTTCGCATCGTTCACGACCATGCCCTTTTCCGCCATTTGCTTGATAACCTGCTCGGCCATCTGCGGCATGACCTGCTGAATGACGCTGGCCACAGCAACAGGATCAACCGCAACCGCCTGACCGGACGGCGGCTGCAATGGCGGCTCGGGATTCAGGGGCGGCGGAATCGGCTGCGGCGGCTGGGCCGGTGTTGTCTGTGGCTGGCTTGGTGGTGTGGACGGCGGCGGCGGGCTATGTGGTACCGGCTCAGGACGAATTTCCGGCTGAGGAGTTTGTGCAGGCTGGACTTCAGGCTGGCTTGGTTGTTGCCCTGGCTGGATTTCCGGCGTGGGTTGCGGCGGCGTCACTGCCGGTGTATCTGGACCGTCTATTGCACCCACAGGTATGGCGCCAACAGCATTGCCTTTACCCACGGCGATACTGAGCACATCTTGCGACTTGGAACGAACGACATGAAGCGCACGCAAGAAACGTTCAGGATTTTCGATGGCAGGAAGCTTTACGTCGCCGATGAAGCGGCAATCGAGCATCAGATAGCCATAGCCTAGAATGCTACCGAGCGTGCCCTTGTCGAGATTTTCGCCGCGGATTTCTTCTATATCGACCTGTTTGACTTTCACGAAAATCCAGCCTTCTTTCAAAATCACGCGGCGGCTCGAGAGAGCGACTTCGGTGACAAGAACCTTAAGCACGAACAAAAAGAAGATCATGAAGCCGCTGGCCATCATGAACATCATCGCCCCGCTGGAGAGCGTGATCAGCGCCGGAATCATCGTATTGCTGTCCGTTGCGCGGCCAATTACAGCCAATCCGTGCGTTATGAGAGAGTCCAGCGCCCAACCGACAAAAGCCAACGCCAGAAACCATGCCAATCCTTTGACGACATAGATCCAGTGCAGACGCGCGATTCCGTGCAGTTGTTCGTCTTGCGCGATAATCTTTCCGACATATGACATCATTGTAGTCCCTTGTTGTTTCTAGGCAAACCGACGAATGCTAAAATGGTTCCTCACTGAGCTTTGAAATGCTTGTTTCGAAAGGGTTTTCGTGCTCAAGTGCACACAATTTCAAGATAAAAAGGATACGTCATGCCCAGCACCGCCCGTCAGGAAACTACGTCCCTCGCCGCCATCATTGAATCCGCATGGGATACGAAAGACAGCATTACAACGCAAACCAAAGGCGAAGTACGGGATGCGGTCGATGAGGCCCTTAATCTTCTGGACGCAGGAAAAATGCGCATCGCCGAAAAGACTTCCGGTACATGGGAAGTAAATCAATGGCTAAAAAAAGCGGTTCTGCTGTCTTTCCGCCTGAACGGCATGGAGATGATTTCGAACGGTCCCGGCGGTTCCAGCTGGTGGGACAAAGTGCCAAGCAAATTCGATGGCTGGAGCGAAGAAGATTTTAAGGCCGCGTCGTTCCGCGCCGTTCCTAATTGCATTGTGCGTCGTTCCGCCTATATCGCGCCTAGCGTTGTTTTGATGCCCTCTTTTGTTAATCTGGGCGCCTATGTCGGCGAAGGCACCATGGTCGATACATGGTCCACCATCGGATCGTGCGCGCAAATCGGTAAGAACTGCCACATCTCCGGCGGCGTCGGGATCGGCGGCGTTCTGGAACCTTTGCAGGCCGGTCCTGTGATTATCGAGGATAATGTCTTTATCGGTGCGCGCTCCGAAGTGGCCGAAGGCGTGATTGTCGAAGAGGGGGCCGTACTGTCGATGGGTGTGTTCCTCGGTGCCTCTACAAAGATCATCGACCGTGAAACCGGAGAGATTTTTATGGGAAGGGTCCCCGCCTATTCCGTCGTTATTCCGGGAACGATTCCGGCCTCTAAACCGTTGCCAAATGGCAATCCTGCACCATCTTTAGCCTGTGCCGTGATTGTAAAACGGGTAGACGCCAAAACCCGCAGTAAAACGGGGATCAATGAGCTGTTGCGCGATTAACCAAAAGATATAAGCGGGTTCTAATTCTTTACATATTTTATTGTGCACTGGGCGGGTTTTAAGATATAAGACCCGCAGGGAGACGTAGTTATTGAAACTAATGAACAACGCATCGCATGATTTTAACGGCGCGGGATTCGTTCCGCATGGCACACGCACTCGCTTCGAGGTTGCGTACGATGATTTGTTGCAAGCGCTCCGCACGATTGACAGCACTTACCCCAAAATCCGCGAAGGTCAGGGCGAGCCGGAGATTAGAGCCGCGTTCAGAAAATTCCTGACAACGATGGATTATAAGTTCGCCGCAAAGAATTTTGACGAGCTCCTGAAAGAAAAAAGCGGCAAATTTACACTTCGCAAAGATAACACGATAAACTGGTATCACGAGTTTATTCCCATTATGACCGTTATGGATTTGTTACGTACCGGCAGTGACAATCGTGGGTTTGACATGGACGACATTGATCGGTATGCCGGGCTTGAAGTTTATATTGCCGCACATCTGCGGCACGACAGTATCGAAGACAGATACAAAAAAATGCCTTACAGGCAAGCGGCCCGCATTTTCCGCTCCTTACAAATGATGATGCTAGAAGAAATTGCCCTAAACCAGCCAGATTACGACATGAAGGCCGGACGCAGAATGGTCTCGGATATGATGACCCACGACCGTTTGATGACCCGTAAGAAAATATACTATGCCGATGACTCCGTCTGGAAACAACCGATGGAAGAATATGCCGTTAATATGGTTCAGAAAAAAACCAGTACACCTTTTATTTTCGTGTCCAAGCAAACCGATGTTATTCACAATATGGCCACGATGCTTGGTGCTCCAGACTTCGGACCTGACAAGCGACTTGAACGATGTAACCGCCATGAAGATTTCTACGGCGAAAACCGCGTTGGCGCTACGCTCGCAGCTCAACAACGTTGGCCTGATATGGCCGAAACAATCAAAATTCTCGACGATATCATGCGTTTTGGTTTGATTCTGAATTTCCGCTATCTGCAAAACGTCGACCTTCATTATAAAGAACCATCCCACGTGCCGCTTCACGGTCTTGGTCAATGCGTCGATAGCGTTTTGATGCTCAACCTGCCGGAACAATTCCACCCGATTCACATCCTGCTCAAGCGTATGCAAAACACCGTTGATGCGCAAAAAGAACCGGGCAAATTCGGACGTGTGGCGAAATTTCTTGAGCGTTCCGTCAAGCCAGCCTTGGAAGACCACAAAGAAGCCTTCCCCTATTTGTTCGGCAGACAAGAAACGCGGGTCCCTGCCAACAACAACCGCCCCCAGCCCCCAAGTATGTAATTTTTGGCCATAGCCAGAAGCGATTCGATCCTGTAGATTTCGGCCATGTCCGATGTTGTCTTCATTGCCCAGAAGCTAATCCAGTGTCCGTCCATCACACCTGAGGACGCAGGTGCACAAGCATATTTGAAATCGCTTCTGGAACCGCTTGGCTTTGAGATTTTCGATCTGCCTTTCGAGGGCCGCGGCTCATACCCTGTTAAAAACTTCTTCGCGCGTAAAGGCACTAAAGGCCCACATTTATGTTTTGCAGGCCACACCGATGTCGTGCCTGCGGGCGATGAAGCTGCGTGGAGCGTGCCGCCGTTTTCCGGAACAGTCAAAGGCGAGACTCTTATCGGGCGGGGCGCATCCGATATGAAAGGACAAGTCGCCGCCTTTGTTGCCGCCGTGCAGGGCTTTCTAAAAATAGAACCAGATTTCAACCGCGGATCTATCAGCATTCTCATTACAGGCGACGAAGAAAAGGAAGCGGTCAACGGGACCGCGCGCGTTCTGGAATGGATGAAAGAAAACGGTCATGTGCCGGATGTCTGCCTCGTGGGCGAACCATCCAATCCAGATTACATGGGGCAGGAAGTCAAAATCGGACGGCGCGGATCACTCACCGGCTGGCTGACGGTGCGCGGCAAGCAAGGCCATGTCGCCTATCCGGACCGCGCCGCCAACCCGTTGCCGCGCCTCGTGAAATATCTCGACAAACTCTCCAGCACCGTGCTCGACAAAGGCTCCGCGTTTTTCCCCCCAAGCAGTTTTCAAATCACCACCATTGATGTTGGAAACACCGCAAGCAATGTGATTCCGGCGAAAGGAACGGCAACCTTCAATATCCGGTTTTCCGACCGATGGGATTTCGAAAGTCTAAAAGCCCGCATCAAAGAAATTCTCGACCAGATCGATCCGGACTATGAGCTTACCTTTAACGAAGGCGCGCAGTCTTTTATCACACAGCCCGGCGTGTGGACGTCCCTTGTTGCCGATGTCGTTGAACGCGAAACAGGCCATCGCCCCGCCATGACGACAGGCGGCGGCACGTCGGATGCCCGATTCGTTGCAACTTATTGTCCTGTCGTGGAATTCGGCATGGTCAACAAATCGATCCATCAGGTAGACGAGCATTGCACCCTGCCCCAATTGGAAAAATGCGAGACGATTTACCACGAAATATTGAAACAATATTTCAACTGACCCATTTTTGCCGCATTTCATCTTGAAATCATCATGATCCGGACAAACCGCCGTACCATTCGAGGGCGAATATAAGCTTGTCACGACGACATGACATCCATGTCTCTCATGACTCTCTCTGACCCCTGACTCCTCCCCGTGATGTTTCCCCCATCACGGGGAATTTTTTATGTTCTTAATAATCGATGCGGACGAGATAGAGCCCATCGGGCGGAGCAGTCATGCCGCCCTTGGTGCGGTCTTTGGCTTCCAATGCCTTTTTGAAATCCTCGCACGTCCATTTGCCTTCGCCGACCAGCACCAGCGTGCCGATCGTATTGCGTACCTGATGATGCAAGAAGGAACGCGCTTCGACTTCCATGGAAATAAGATCGCCGTCTCTTTTAACTTCTATCCGGTCCAATGTGCGGACCGGCGATTTTGCCTGACATTCTGAATCACGAAAGGTCGTAAAATCATGCTGGCCCAGCAACACTTGCGCGGCATCATGCATCGCATTTGCATCGAGGTTTTTCCAGACTTGCCACGCCAGCCCGTGATCAACCGTCAGCGGGGCATTCCGGTTGATGATGTTGTAGCGGTAGAGTTTGTTGACCGCATCAAAACGCGCGTGAAATTCCGGATCAGTCTCTTCGGCCTTTAGAATCGCGATTTTTTCAGGACGCAAATGCGCATTGATGGCTTTGGCAAGATCGTGACCGCTTAAAGCGCGGTCGCCGTAGTCCAGATCGAAATGCGCGACCTGCCCAAGACCGTGAACACCCGTATCGGTGCGCCCTGCCGCGTGGATGCGGATGTCCTGCTGGCAGAATTTGAAAATCGCTTCTTCAATGCATTGCTGCACCGAAGGTTGCCCATCCTGCCGTTGCCAGCCGCAATAAGGACTGCCGTCATATTCAATCGTTAGTTTCCAGCGGGTCATGTAAGCTTGGCCCCGTTGGGAAGATAGCCGCCGCGCGCAGCATCGTCGGCGCTCATCGGTTTTTTGGCTTCGGGTTGTACGCTTACAAGCTTTAAAGTCGTCCCCTCGCCACACACGACAATGCCGTCATCGAGAATGGAGCCTGCATCGTTCGCATGCGTTTCGGGGTAAACGCTCGCCTCGACGATTTTCAGGCGGCGGCCTTTCGGATCGGTTGTCCATGTGCCGGGCCACGGATTGAAGGCGCGGATCTGCCTGTCGATCTGGTCCGCCGTTTTGGTCCAGTCTATGATGCCTTCGTCTTTTTTAAGCATCTTTGCATAGGTCATGCCCTCTTCCGGCTGAATCTCTGATTCCAGAGACCCTTTTTGCGACAACTCTTCTATGACATCGACAATCATAGAGGAGCCGATGGCCGAGAGCATATCGTGGAGACTTTGCGCCGTGGTGGTTGTACGAATGGGAACAACTTTTTTCTTAATCATCGGGCCGGTATCAAGCCCCGCATCCATCTGCATGATGGTAATACCCGTTTGAGTATCGCCTTCAAGAATGCTGCGCTGGATAGGCGCCGCACCGCGCCAGCGCGGCAAGAGCGATGCATGAATGTTCAGACAGCCGAACCGCGGCGCATCCAAAATCGATTGCGGCAGGATCAGCCCATAGGCCGCCACGACGGCCACATCAAGCTCCAGCGCCATGAATGCTGCGACATCTTCGTCTTTTTTGAAGTTGAGCGGCGTGCGCACTTCGATACCGGCCGCCTTGGCCGCTTCATGAACGGGAGATTCCTGCACATGCTGGCCGCGGCCCTTCGGTCGAGGCGGCTGCGAGTAGACGCAAACGATTTTGTGGCGCGAAGACAACAATGCCTTTAACGCCGGAACGGAAAAATCCGGCGTACCCATGAACGCAATGCGAAGCGGCGGGGTCATGCAACGAACCCTCTTAAAGAGCCTCTGCGGCCTGTTGTTTTTTAAAACGTTTCAAAATCATATTCCGCTTGAGCGTAGAAAGATGATCGATGAAAAGCGTACCGTTCAAATGGTCGATTTCGTGCTGAACGCAATGCGATGCCAGACCTTCAAACACGCTCTCTTGTATCTTGCCGTTATAATCCAGATATTTCACGCGCACTTCGAGCGGGCGTTCGACATCGGCGAACTGGCCGGGAATGGACAAACATCCTTCTTCCCACACGCTGGGCTCTTCGGATTCCCATATGATTTCGGGATTGATCATAAAAATAGGCTTGCGCGTCTCCTTTTCCTCGCGCTGCGCCGTATCCATCACGAGCACGCGATTCAAAATGCCGATCTGATTGGCGGCCAGCCCGATGCCCGGAGCCTCATACATCGTATGCAACATCCTATCGAGCTGCCTGCGCAATGCATCGTCTACGGTTTCGACTTTCTTTGCGACTTCTTTGAGAACAGGGTCGGGAACGGTAATAATTTTATATTTATCCATGGCTTCGTTTAGTCTTTTCGTCTTCGTCATAGTCTTCGTTGTTTTGGGCCGACAGAATTTGGCGCGGCGCGTTTTCGTAAGGCGCCAATTCGGGCAAGTCGGCATTTTGAGCGATTACATGATATTGCTTGAACTTGCGCGCCTGCGGCTCCACTTGCCGCTCGAATGAGCCTACAGCTTTGTTGTACGCATTGAGAGCGGCATTGACGTTTTTGCCTATCCCGGCAAAGTGATCCATAAAGGTGGAAAGACGCTTGTGCAATTCCACGCCCAGCTCTGCAACTTTGCCTGCATTTTCCGCCATGCGCGCCTGACGCCATGACAATCCCACCACGCGCAAAAGCGAGATAATCAGCATCGGCGAAGCAATGACGACATTGTTTTCGGAGGCATAATCGACAATCGTTGGATCGCTACTCAATGTCGCGCTGAAAACCGCTTCGGACGGCAGGAACAAGATCACAAAGTCACTACCCGCAATATTTTCCTGATAGGATCTTGCGCCAAGCGCCTTTACATGGCCACGCACGGCGCGCGCCATTCCTGTCTTGATCGTCTTTATATCCTCTGCAGACAAATCATCATCCAGACGCGCGATGAAATCATTGATCGGCGCCTTGGAGTCAATCGCGATTTTGAATCCGTCATGCAGATTGATAATAACATCGGGGCGCCCGCCGCCTTCCAGGCCGGTTTGCGTTTCGTAATGCTGGCCTTTTATCAAATTGGCCTTTTCAAGGATTGTCTCCAGAACAAACTCGCCCCACTTTCCTTGCGCGGCGGGATTGCGCAACGCAGTCGTTAGCTTCGATGTTTCCTTGTGAAGATTTTGCAGATCATCGCGGATGGTTTTGTCCGTCGCCTGAAGCTGTTCGACCATGCCGCTCATGCGTTGCAAATGCGCTTCGACAGGCTTGACCATTTGCTCGATGGCGATGGACCGCTTTTGCAGATCGTGTTCGCCGTCTTTTTGCGCCGCGCGGAGCTTTTCCTGCGCCAAGGTCAAAAAGCTCTGCGTATTGGATTGCAGGGCTTCTTGCGCCAGAGAACGGAAATGATCGCCCAGCGCCGCCCGCTCGGACTCCAGTTTTGCCGCAAGGGCCGCATTCTCGCGTCCGGCTTTGGCGAGCTTCAGCCCCAGCACCAGCCCAGCCACAGCCGCGCCGACAACCAAGCCCAAAGCCAAAGAGGCGGGTTCGAACGGAAGATGGGTTAAATTCTGCGCAGTATTCATGATATACTGACCTTAGACTTTGTTTCGGGAGAAGCCAATTGAATTCTGACAAACGTAGCCAATCCGGCAATGCTATGATCTATATTTTGCTCGCACTTGCCTTGCTGGGCGGTCTGACCATGCTTTTGGGCCGTCAGAATAATGACGGCGAGAATTTGAATCAGGAACAGGCAGAGCTTTTGACGACCGGTATGACGGCCTATGTCGGCACGGCCAAGAATGTCGTAGACCAAATGTTGATGAGCGGCGCGACCGTCAACGATCTCAGCTTTACAAAGCCGAACCACCCAAGCTTTGACAATGAAATCCACCGTTTTCAAGTCTATCACCCCGATGGCGGAGGCTTCAGCACCGATACAAAAGATTCCTCATCGTTATTTGCAGGAACAGGCGGCACGCCACCGAACGGATGGTATATGGGCCGCTTCAACAATGTCGACTGGACTCCATCCAGCGAACAAGATGTCTTTTTTACCGCGCTCGGCATCACGCAGGCGGTATGCGAAAACATCAATAAAAAGATTACGGGTTCATCCAGCATTCCGGCCGTTGCCGACGCAACCAAGTTCTTTGTCGATGATGATGAAGGGGGTTCCGGAAACGCTGATTTCGCAGACACTGATTGCACGGATTGTGAAGGTTATCCCTCGCTTTGCGTTTCAACCGACAGCGGCGCGCGGTTTATCTATTACAATATTATTGAAGCGCGATAAGCGCGGCGCGTAGTTCTTCAAGGCCTATATTTTTGTCCGCGCTGGTTACATGAATGACAGGGTACGCTGCAGGATGTTTTTTAAGGGCGCCAGTCACTTTTTCGATCATAGCCTGCAAATCTTTTTTCGACGCCTTGTCTGCTTTTGTTAAAATGATGCGGTAATTAACGGCCGCTTTGTCCAGCATGCCCATCAGATGCACATCGCTTTCCTTCAGGCCGTGACGGGAATCGATCAGGATAAGAACGCTTCGCAAATTGGGACGTCCGCGCAGATATTCGAAAATCAGCTTGTCCCAATTATCCCGCACGCTTTTGGATACTTTGGCATAGCCGTAGCCGGGCATATCGACCAGAAACATCAAGCCGCCAAGATTGAAGAAATTCAATTGCTGCGTGCGGCCCGGCGTATTTGACACTTTTGCCAAAGTCTGACGGCCGGTCAGCGCATTTACCAAAGAGGATTTTCCCACATTCGACCGACCCGCAAAGGCGATCTCAGAAAAATCGGCGGGCGGTAATTGTTTTAGGTCGGCAGATCCCCACATGAAATCACATGGGCCTGCGAACACGCGCCGCGCCTGTTCAATCTGGTCCGGCGTGAATTCGTCCATTATTTTTTCTTTTTCTTTTTGGGCTTCGGCTTGGAAAGGATTTTCGCCTCGCCGTCATGAACGGCTTCTTCGATTTCCTCTTCGATCATCTCAAGGCTTGGATTGATCATCGGACCCTCGCTAACCTCTTTTTCCAAGTCTTTTTGGATTTTATCCTTGCTGAAAAGATGAATGGGAACGCCCATCGATTTCATGATGACGATCTGCTGGATGATGGCCAGAAGGTTGTTGAAAGTCCAGTAAATGACAAGACCGGCTGCGAATTTCGCCATAACAAATGTCATGAAATACGGCATGATCTGAATCAGTTTTGCCTGAATCGGATCTTCGGGCGGCGGCGAAATATTCCGCTGCAGGATCATGCCGACCATCATCATCAAGGGCCATGCGCCGATCATCAGAATGTGCGGCGGCGTCCATGGGATAAGGCCGAACAAGTTGAATACCGTTGTCGGGTCCATTGCCGACAAATCGTGAATCCAGCCGTAGAACGGCGCGTGGCGCATTTCGATCGTGTTGGAAAGCACTTTATACAAAGCAAAGAAGATGGGGATCTGGATCAGGATCGGAAAACAGCCTGCCATCGGATTGACGTTGTGCTTCTGGTACAGTTTGACCAGCTCTTCCTGCAGCTTTTGCTTATCATCCTTGTACTGCGCGCGAAGATTGTACATCTCGGGCGAGACCATGCGCATTTTGGCAAACGAGCGGTAAGACGTATTAGCCAGCGGAAACACCAGAACGCGCAAGCAACAGGTGAAGATAATGATGGCGATGCCGAAGTTGCCGATCAGCTGGTAGAGGAAATTGATGGCGAAAAAGAACGGTTTGGTCAGGAACCAGAACCAGCCGAAATCAACCGCCAGTTCAAAATGCGGCGCATTCCATTTCTTTTGGTAGGATTCCAGCAACTTTACTTTTTTCGCGCCGGAGAACACATAAATGCGCGATGTCGCCTCATCTCCGTTGGCGATGATTTTTGCAGCCCCCGTGATATCCGTTTGATAGCGGTCTTTCGTTTTATCATTCACCGCCGGCGAAGAAACGAAGCGGAATTTCATGTTTTCTGCGCCTTGATCGGCAAAGGAAACGGCCGTCAGCCAGTATTTCCCCGTCAGGCCGATCCATCCTTGCTCTGCGTCGAACGTTTCCTGCGGTTTTTTCTTGAAATCCTTGTAGCGGCGCTCTTCCAGCCTGTCGCCGAAATAACCGAGCGGTCCTTCGTGAATCACGTTCTGGTTCAAAAAGTCTTCAGGCTGACCGTGTTCGGTCGCCAGCGCGTATGGATACAGCGTAACCTCACGACCTGTCTTGTTCACCACGCGGTTTTCAACCGTCAGGCCGAAATCATTGTCGATGCTGAAGATTTTTTCGAAGGTCAGGCCGCCCAGTGTCGCACTCAATGTCACAGGGGTTGATGGCGTCAAAACATTGTTTGCGCCTTTGATGTTCCAAACTGTTTCATCATTTGGAAGATTGGTCATACCAGCAGGGCCGACCCAGCCGGTTTCTACGTAGCGCGGGAAGGCCGTGCGCGCAGGGGAGAGAGTGGCAACACGCTCTTTTTTCTCAACCGTCTTGTAATAGTTTTTCAACTGGAAATCATCGAGGCGAGCGCCTGTAAGATTGATACTACCCTCCACGGATTCTGTTTCGATTTTGATGCGTGGATTATCGGCAATCATCTCTTCGCGTGGTTTGACAATCGCCGTCTCAAGAATATCGGTTGGCGCATTAGCAATAGCAACAGCTTTTGCACGGGCGGCCGCGAGACGCATTTGCTCGGCATGAGGGCGAGCAACAAAATGGTCATATACTAACCACATCGCGATAGAGAGCACGGCAAAAATAATCAGGTTGCGCATATCCTGCGGGTGCATCTGGTCGCGCTGTTGCATTGTCTTCAATCTTTCAGTTTGTGTGTTGTAGCGCCGCAATTCTCGCTCGGTGCGGACTTTGCGCGTTTATAGCCGATGATGCCCCGCCAATCAACGGATTCAGGCACAGGATCGAGCATCGTGCCTTTGTAAAACGGATGGCATTTACAGATGCGTTTAGCGCCCAAAATCCCGCCTTTGATCGCTCCATGTTTTTCAATCGCATCAACCGCATAAATCGAGCATGTCGGATAAAAACGACAGTTTTGGCCCAAAAGGGGTGATACCGCATAGGCATAAGCTGAAATAAGCCCTTTCATGGCTTTCTTAGGGAGATCAATCAACCGCATGGCCGAGCTTTTCCAGGCACCAACGCAAATCCCGCGTCATATCGGCAAAAAGCCGCGTTGCACAAGGTTCGCGGGCAATTAGAACGTAATCCACGCCTGCCTTGGCATGGCAGGGAAGAACATCGGCCGCAATCGCGCGCAGGCGGCGTTTCATACGGTTGCGTTTTACGGCGGATTTTTCGATCTTTTTTGTGACAGTAAAACCTACGCGGGCGATCGGAAGATCATTGGGCAGGGCCAACAACGTAAATCCTTTGGACACCCATCTTGCGGAATCTTTGTTAAAGCGCAAAAAATCGGACCGCTTTTGCAAGCGGCCCAATTTTTGAAGATCTTTTTTTGTGGCTTTCATGGCCAGACCCCTTTACCGGGCCCGTACCCGCGCCCGCCCGTTTAGGCGCAGAGACGCTTACGGCCTTTGGCGCGGCGGCGTGCCAGAACCTGACGACCGTCTGCCGTAGCCATGCGGGCACGGAAACCGTGACGGCGCTTGCGGATAAGACGGGATGGCTGATAGGTGCGTTTCATGGTTTAAACCTTGTTTTTATCTTATATTTCCTGAATTTCGAGGGCTGTTTTAACGCAAGCTTGATGGCTTGTCAATTTTTCTTGCGATTTAAGGGGTCAGACGCCATAGTAAGCACAGTCAATCTTGTATTTCAGGCACTTACCTGTGCTATGATGCTTGGTCAGACACCCGTGAAACGACCCATATCAGGCAAGGCCGCATGTATATAGACAATAACTGGATCCCTGTTGAAGGCGAAGAACTGACCGGATTTCTTGATCAGGTCGGCCCCATTGGCGGGAAATACCGCGTAAGCCCGACCTCAACAAAGGTGGAGTACCGGATGCTTCCCTTTTACGATCAGGTGGCGATGATCCGCGTCAAAGACCCCGCCTGGAGTCCTGCCAATCTTTACATTTATTACCTGACCGATCAGGGCAATCTGTATTGGCTGAACGGCACGTCCCCCCCGATTCACGAGGTTAACGCCAAAGCGCCGGTTAAGATCACCGATGACAACGTTCTGGAATACCTCAAATTTTTCTGCTTTTTCGTGCGCGGCGAGGAAGGCCCGTTCCTGATCGCCGAATCCATGGACGATACCTACATTCCCAAAAACATCGATGATCGCACGAGATCCGTTATCGAAGGCACAATTCGTCCGGCGTCTTATGAAGGCAAGAACGACAAAGGTTTCTTCTTGTGCGATGCTGTTGTGTTTTACTCAAACGCCCTGTTTATCGCCAATTTCGCGGTTCAGCCCGGCGGGATGATCGAAATGCTCGACGATGAGCCGATTGCTGCCGATCTCGCCGTCAAGGTCGATGCGCCTGTAGCATAACACTTTGTTTTAGAACGTGTTTTTTGATTATTTTTTCGCTTATATTTTGATGCGGTGAAATTTTCATTCCGGCTGTAGCCTATGATATACTGATAGGGTAATAGCTTGAGGAACTGGGGATCCATGACGTTTAAGAGCAAAAATTTCATTTATTTTCTGGGGGTTATGGCCCTTGCGCTCTTTGGCGCCGCCGCCCCCTCGCTCGCGCAGGAAGCCGCGAACGGCGATACACTGGGCGGCGTGATCAACAACGTCACAACAGATCTTAAAATGACCCTACCGGGCGTGTTCTCCGGCTTTTCCTATCTGATGGGTCTGATCCTGGGCTATCAGGGGATCGTTAAATTGAAGGACCATATTGAAAACCCCAATCAGGTTCCGCAACTCGATCCGATCAAACGATTTATTGCGGGCGGCGCCTTCTTCGCCATGCCCTATGTTGCGGATGTGTTGCGCCAGACTATCGAAGGCGGCGACCGCGGCGCCGACTACACCAACAGCGACTTTAACGGAGCCAGCTCCGGCGTAGGTCTCGATGCCATGATCGTGGCATTGATGGAAAATGTTTTTGTACCTTTACAGTGGGCTTTTGGCGCGTTCGGTTATATTGCGGGTCTGATGCTGGTTATGATTGGTATTTCCCGTTTGCTGAAAAGCGAACAAGACGGCCCGCGCGGCCCCGCCACGATTGGAACACTCATGACATTCATTGTCGCGGGCTGTTTGTTCTCGATCAACTCTATTATAGCCTACTTCACAACGACTATGTTTGATGACGCTTCCATCGACACCAATGGCGTTTTGCAGTACACGGCGGGTCTTGGCGGCGCCGCTGACCACGTCCATGCGGTTATTTCGGCGATTATCGCTTTTGCCCTTATTGTCGGCTGGGTCAGCCTGATCCGTGGTATCTTCCTGCTCCGCGGCGTATCCGAAGGAAGTCAGCAGGCTTCCATGATGGCGGCCATTACACACCTTATCGGCGGCGCATTGGCAATCAACCTCGGAAGCGTTATTATGGCCGTGCAGGAAACATTGGGCATCACCGCCTACGGCATCGTATTTAATTAGAGTTTTTACCTCCCTGGTAAAATGAACTAAGGGGAGCCTCACGGCTCCCCCTTTTTTTATTCCATCGGCATTAGAGCTTATAAAGCGTCGTTTCCGGTTTCTCCCGTGCGGATACGGATTGCGGCCGTTAGATCGTAGACGAATATTTTCCCATCCCCGATGCGGCCCGTATTGGCGGCGTTCTGGATCGCTTCTATTACCTGTTTTTCCAACTTGGCCGGTACGGCCACCTCGACTTTAACCTTGGGCAGGAAATTCACCGAATACTCCGCGCCGCGATATATTTCAGTCTGCCCCTTTTGACGGCCAAACCCTTTGACTTCCGTCACAGTCAGACCTTCTACACCAAGCGCTGTCAGCGCCTCGCGGACATCATCGAGTTTAAACGGCTTTATGACGGCCATAATCATTTTCATCGCGGACCTCTCTTCTTGTCTTGGCGGATCAGCAGGACTATACAAGTATCAAGTTTAACAATTCAGGTAAAGTGCCGCATGGCCCGAGCTTCGCACCGCAAAACGCTTGTGACCGATGTCGCCATTATCGGAGGCGGCTTCGCAGGCTGTACGCTGGCCGCACTTCTGGGTGCGAACGGGCTGGATGTCGCCTGCATCGACCGCGATGATCCCAAAGCCACATTGCATAAAGGCTTTGACGGCCGCACCACCGCCATCTCTTTTGGATCGCAACGCGTAATCGGTGCCGCAGGCGCATGGGACGCAGTTAAAAATAATGCCTGTCCGATAAAGGATATTAAAATCTCGGACAATGCATCGCCCACTCTTTTGGAATTTCTGGTAGAAGACGTACACGAAAGCGCTTTTGGATGGATTGTTGAAAACCGTCATTTGCGCGCTTCGCTCTATGCACGGCTTGCACAAATTCCCAATGTCCGTCATATCGCACCCAAAGGCGTTCTTTCCTTCACGGTGGAACCAGATCACACCGTTGTTCATCTAGATGACGGCACCGAGATTCGCGCGCGTTTGATTGTCGGCGCCGACGGACGAAATTCCTTTACGCGCGAGCAGATGGGAATAGGCACGCGCGGGTGGAGCTACCGCCAGCGCGGGCTCGTCTGCGTTGCAACTCACGAAAATCCGCATAACAATGTTGCCATCGAAGATTTCCGCGGCGAAGGGCCGTTTGCCATTCTTCCTATGAATGATGATGAAAATGGGCGCCATCGCTCTTCCATCGTCTGGACGGAACATTGTGCGGAAAAAGATTCCGCCGTTCATTGGGACGAACAAAGTTTTACGGTAGCCCTGAACGAACGCTTTCCAGCTTTCTACGGCAAGGTTGCAGTATCAGGAAAACGCTTTTCCTACCCGCTGACCCTAATACATGCACACAGCTATATCGCGCCGCGGTGCGCGCTCGTCGCCGATGCGGCCCACGGCATTCATCCGATTGCCGGACAAGGCTTGAATATGGGATTGCGGGATATTGCCGCGCTTGCAGAGCTTCTTATCAATGCCAAAAAATCCGGCGCAGATATCGGGAGCGATGAATTGCTACAAAACTACCAACGGTCGCGGCGTTTCGACAATATGGCCATGGCTGCCGCCACAGACGCCCTCAACCGTCTTTTCTCCAACGATTTTCTTCCGTTGCGGGCTTTACGCAAAATCGGCTTGCTGGCCGTGCAGCGCCTTGCCCCTGCCCGTCGTCTGTTCATGAAACAGGCTATGGGATCGAGCGGCCATCTGCCCGCTCTTATTCGCAACGGCAAATTCGATTGACTTATTTAGGGATGAGTTGGTTTTCCCACGCCGGCGGCAAAACCAGATAAGGATCGCTGGAGATGATAATCGGCAAAGTAAGATTGAACTTGCTGACGACTTTCGGGTCCATTGGTTTACGGTTCCACAAAACATCCACCAGCTTCATGCCCATTTTCTCGTCGGGTCCGAATTTGCACTCGATCATTTCAGGCTTGTACTGGCCAAAAGGGTCCGTGCTGGTAAAATATATACGAACCGCAGTGCGTGAACCTTCCAGATCGGTGTATTTCAACGTATGTGGGTATTGCGTATGTAGCTCCAGAAACGTGGAACAAATGCCGTAGGCCATGGAGCCTTCTTTGGGCTGGCAGCCGTAAATGGAGAGAAGGACGATAAGAATGACAACGCCCAGCGTGCCGAAACCGACTTGCTTGAGCTTTTTAACATCCTCGGGCGTGAGGGCGTTAGCTTCATCCGACAAAAGCTGATCCAGCGGCACGTCATAAGGCTGCGCCCTGACCGCTGGCACGATGATCGGCTCTTCGTCATTGACGATTTCGCTTAGATCCTTTTCGCCGCTGGTGTTATCGCTCATAAGCACTTCTCTCCAGCATCAGGCCGGAGATTCCTCATCGGGATTTTTATCGAGTCTGGACGTGCTGGCTTCGATCAGCTCGTTGACGATTTCCTGAACGACCTGACTGACGGCGGCGGAACGGACTTCGCCTTTTTCAGCCAGCATCATAACGCGGCGCTTGATTTCGCCGCGCGCGGAGCCGCCCGGAAAGTTGACGGCCAGCATCTGGCGCGCACGGCCGGCGCCGAGCTTTTGATAAAGCCTGTTGCGGATAGCCACGTCTTCTGCGGATGTTGAAAGCGCCCAAAGCTCGATAGGCCCTAACGTATTCAGCAAATGCTGTTCATATTTTCCTTCAACCGTTCCAAGAACGAACAGCGCGGGAGCACCGCCTGCGCGCGGACCGGTCAGTTTATAGCGGATGATGTTGCGGGCAGTTTGAGACAGGCCGAAACGCTCGCGGATATTGTCGACGGCCTGATCCGAAATGGCTGCGCCAAGAACCCAGACGCCCGTGGCCAGATCGACCATGTCGGAATCAAAGTCGTCCAGAAGCTGCGACGACAGGGCGATCTGCACGCCGCGCTTACGGCCTTCACGAACGTCGCGCACGACCTGCGCGCGCACGGAGCGCGATTTCGAGGTTCTGTGGAATTCGTCGTAGCAAAGACGTTTTGGCGTTTCGATGATGTTCTGCAAGCGAAGCTCGTGGTACATGCGGTATTTTTCCGGCATGTGCTCGATCATCTCCATCCCGACCCACCAGCTGCGCACCAGAACATGGCGCGCCAGCATGTACATAATGGAGGTTTGGCGGTCTGCCGAGTCGTCGCCCTGCGGCGATACATCCATCAAGTCGAGAGAGCAGACGCGGGAATCCGAAACATCAAAGCGCGTGATGCCGGCCAGAATAGGGAATTCGCGAATGGACGATGTGATCATGCGCTCGAACGCGTTGATAACGGTTTCCGTTGTCAGACCTATTCCCGTTTCTTCGAGCAGAGCTCTGATCTGCGGGCGGCGGGAGGCCACGATCGCATCCGAGAGCGTGGGAACGGCATGGCGTTGCGCGAGCATGGCGATGTGCGTTTCGCCCAGATCGAACATGCGGTCCACGACATCCCACCAGTAAGGATCGGACGGCAGGTGAAGATTGTGCTTCGCGATGGCTTCATCCACATCATGGTCGAGACGAGGCAGGTAGGGACGAGGCTCGGCGTTGGCGGCGGTATCATCGCGCCAGCGGAACATCTCATCGACAACCAGACCGCAAAGTTGCTGGATGCCGTCATAGGGGCGATCCATGCCGGGCGGCGTGCAAAGAAGCGTTAAAAGCTCGACCAGATAGCTCCGCTCGTCGATCATCGGCGCGCGGCATCCAAGTTGCGTGTCGAACGGGTTGACGGCGTATTGCTGCGTCATCTGAAGGCGGTAGGATGTCGCCTCGTGTTGCTTGTATTCAGGAAGCGCCTCCTTGATGAGCGATATCATCCCTGAAGAGGATGGTCCGATATCAATGATGGCGACATAGGGAAGCTGCGACAAACCGGGCGTCAAACAGGTTGCGATGTTGGTCGAATTCAGCAAGACCGATTTACCCGCACCCGGCTGCGCGAAAATCAAATCGAACCATGTGGTGGTTACGTTCGTGCCGGTCTGATAGGGCCAGACCTTGCCATCAGGCGTCCGGAACAGCATGGAGCCGCGATGGAACGGCGATGACGGGCGCTGCCACGGCATCAGCTTCATCACTTCGAACATCGGCGCAACAGCGGCGGGCGCGGTCCCAGCACAATGAATACCGAGCGCCGAGGCCATCACGCATTCGAGCGGGTCACCGGAAAATTCCGAAACCTGACAATAGCCCCAAGACTCAACGGCCTGAATAAGGTTGGACAGACGGTCTTGCAAAAGACGCAAATTGTCGCGCGGCGCCCATGTGGCAAGAGAGATGCGCATGCGCACGACAGGCTCTTTACGCGCCAGACGCTGCAGACCTTCGAGCGAGAATTTGATCTGCTTGTTGACGGCATTCGTTACACCCAAAATTGTTGCAGCAAAGGCGCGGAACTGCGTTGCGTAAACCCCGCCGCCTTCGATCAGGAAGGAAATCCGGTACGGGACTTTCGCTTCGAACAAGCGGTTCAAAAGCATCGGGAACGGCGATGGATCCATCGGCGCTAGCGTTACATCCGCGCCGCCCCAGATCAAATCCCCGATGCGCACAATCGATTCATTGAGCACGTATGAATCCGCCAATGCCAGCTGCTGGCGTATGGTCGGCCAGACGATATCCGAAAGATCGGCGCGGTTAAGCGGCGCGCGTGGAGGTATGACATCGCCGGGCAGACAGGCGCGCCAGTCTTCATGCGATTTTGTCGGATACAGGTTGTTTTTGATGGCGCGGAGCGCATCGTGCACCTGCATCACTTCGGCGCGAATGCCAAGCTCATCCAGCGAGGAAAGAACCGAAGCCGTGTACGAACGATGGCGCGTGCGTAAGGCATCGAGCGCCGCCAGGGGATTTTGCGCGTATCCCGCGCGTATCCATTTCTTTTTGCGTGATTCCTGTGAGGCTCGCTTCAACTCGTTCTTCGTCAAGATGGAGGGGCGCGTCCACAATACGTAATAGCATTCCTCATACGACAGATAACGCGACAAATGGCGCACGCGTTCATCAAAAACGTCTTTGACATCGAGTTCGCACGCTTCGGCCGTCAAGCGCGACGGGCGCAGCAAATCTTCCAGATAGCGCGTGATGCGGTTCGGATCGCGGACGAAATAAACCTGCATGGCATGGCCCTGACGGTCAAAGCGCGAGCCGATTTTGATGGTCGAGCCTTCGACCAGAAAGTTATATTCTTCTTCCCCGATAATCTGGCGCGAGCCATCCACGCGCACGACTGTGACGAGCGAACCATCCGACGACGCCAGCGTGATTTCATCATCAGCCGTCTCCAGCCTGATGAAGGTCTCGAGCGATTGTTTGAAAGCCGTCTGAAACGGCGCGAGGAGTTTGGCTACAAGACGCATGGGTGCTGTATGGATCTTTTTCCGCGAATATTACAGGGTAAAGGGTATTATACTATATGCCGATAATATAGAGGAAATTTGGCTTTAAGGCCCGCTATGCGCACAACTTTGCACCGTTTAGAAAAAGCCGCCATCAGGCGGCTGTTTTCATTTTTGCATAAACCGTTTTCCACTGAGCCGGCGGATAAGGGCCGAAAGGACCATCCTTGGATCGCCAGTAGGCAAGGATTTGCGGGAACTGGTTGAATTTTAGCTCGCCTTCCGTGATGTTGCGGCGGTCAAGAGGAAACAGGCGGATGCCGGCCAGTTTTTCCGTACGGGCGGCATAATGTTTAGGACCGAGAAAATCGCGTAAAACATTGGCGAGGAAAAACGGATCATCCGTTGCCATGCGCGCCTTGGCGTCTTCACGGCGTCCCATGATGGCATCAAGTGCTGTACGCGCGGAATCGGCCATGGATCCTTGTGAAATCCGCGCAACATAAATAGAGCGTGCGACATGGCTCAATTCGGCTTGCTCTATCTCGGGTAGCCAGACAAGAACGCCGGAATTCATGGCGCTGGCTTTTTCAAGGTCAAAGCATTGCTGACAAAAAATACAGGCCGTGACCAGATTGTCGGGCCGCACGTCTTCAGGATTCGCGTTCAAGCAATGTACTTCCTGATATTTTTGGGATTGAAAACCGCAAAAGCGGCAAGTGTGATTGTCGCGTTCAAGTATTTTAGGGCGCAATTCCTGCAACAGAACCGCAGCCCTTTCAACGGCTTGGGCATTGCCCGAAGATCGGACAATGCCCAGATTTATTGGCAAGAGTTTCATCAACCCAAAGCTCTAATTACTGAACTTTCATTTCGAGCGCTTTGACTTCCGGTGCTTCAACCAGGTCGCCGTCGTCGCCGATCGTGCTACGCATAGCTTCGTATACGATTGGGAGGGCGAACAGACCGCCGCCGGCTGCCAGACGGATCGCACCGTGTTGCAAAGGCGTTTGGCCCGGGTTTTCCACGTGGTCCTTGATTTTCAAGATCCCGAGAACGCCGAGCAAAATACCGGACATGTAGGAAACACCGGAGATCAAACCAGGAATGGTGCTGATCGAGGTTTCCATGTTCGTCACGATCGTCGTGAAGTCGTTAGCAGATGCGCTTTCCACGCCGGATACGAGGCCCGTGAAGGTAGCGGCACCAGCTGCCATCATGTTGTGTTTCATTTTCTTAATCATAGTTCAGTCTCCTTGTTAATAACCGTTAATTACCAAAATCCGTTGTTTGCAGTTCATTTCCAAATTTTTAAAAAAGCTCCCGATCCGTATTCTGCCATCTGTTATTCAGTATACAAAATCAAAATTCTTTTTGCGAATTTGGTCCCCTAGAGTTTTGTTCGGGGCATCCCCTGCGTTCCGTCCCATGTCTCAACCCTATAATTCATTTAAACACAATTTAGACAAATAAGGCAAATTTGGGGCAAAGGTTGTCTATTTTGCACTTATCTATCTGAAATATAAAGATAAAAATTGAGCCTCAAGACATATGAATTCGCGAACGCGAGCCCTAATTGTGTTCAAATTGTGTTTTTTAGAGATTTTTTGGGGGCGACCCTTCTTCTTACTGAAGGATCTGTCCCTGTGTTCCGACAACAGCCCAGCGACCATTTTGATAGGTGATGGCAGTCACGCGCCCAATACCGGCCAGCGTCTCGCCCACCGTAACGCCTTGCATGTCACGCACGCCCGGCTTGGAGACCCATGCCCTGCCCGGCTGGGCGGCACGCAATTCCCAAGCGCCAGATGTTGTAGCCTGCTTGGGCGTCGAAGATGTCGTTGCCGTTGCCGGCTTGGAAACCACCTTTTTCTTACGGACAGGGGCAGGTTTGGCAACAGGCTCCTCGTCAGCTTCCGCCGCATCAGCAATCGGCGCCGATTTTTTTTCGACAATCTTCTCGACAACTTTTTCAACCTGCGCGGGGCGTTTTTTGAGCGTATCGATTTCCGCACGAAGCGCCGCCACTGTTTGCTCCAGTTCCTGCGTGCTCGTACCACTACCCTGCTTTACGGCGCCCAGATCGCTTTCGATCTGATCCATACGTTTGAGCAAAGAGTCCAGTTTGGTTTCCAATGAGGACACAGCCTGCTTGTTGGCCTCAACCTCTTGTGGTGAAACCGTTGGTGTGGACGTAACGATTGGTGTTGGCTCTTCCGTCTTTTCTTCCAAAGCCAATTCAACCGGTTTGGCTTCTATAACGGGCTTAGACGCTTCAGCTGATGTTTCAGGCGCCCTTTCTTCGGCCTGTCCTTTTTGTTCGCGGTTTGCGATCGCCTTTTTCAAAATGTCTTCGGCAGACGGCGCACTTTCTGTAGCCTCGACGGGCGCATCCGGCGTAATCGGCGTATCGGGAACAACGGGAGGGGTTGCTTCCACCAATACAGGAGGCGTTTCATCCGGACCGCGCGGCGCTTCGGCAGACGGTGTCGGCATCGGCGTCAACTGTTCGCCGGGAACAGCGCCGCTGTCAGGTGCGATCGGCATCGGCTGCGGCGGCGTATTTTGCGTTGTTTCCACAGGCGGCGGAACTGCCAATTCGGGGTTATTGAGGAAGCCCTCCTGTTGCGCGGCTTCTTGCTTGGCAATTTCTTCTGCGGAAGGTCCTTCCTCCGCATCGCCGAAAAGCATTCCATCCATGACGCCGCTGATATTCAGCATGGAGCGCCAGATCGGTTTTTCTTCAGCCTTCACGGCCGCCGTTTGATTCATGATGTTCAGAGCCATGACGCCGCCGCCGACGACGACTGCGCCGATAATCATCATGGCATTAAAAGAAAGACCGCCGCCGCTTTTTTCCTTCTTCTTTTTGCCCTTCTTGTCGGTTGAGCCCTCTTCTTCGTCGCCCCATTCGTCGCCCTCAAAGTCATCGCCTTCGAAATCGTCGCCCTCTTCACCGGGGAGATCGTCATAATCGACGTCTTCATAGGCCGAAGCGTCAAAATCCGCATCGGAAAAATCCTCGATATCTTCGAAATCATCTTCGAATTCGCCGGAACCTTGATTTTTATTCTTGTTCGTCATGTTTTGCGCCCGTTTTCCTCAAAGCGATCTATGGACCCCTAGCCCTTACAAATAGGGAATTTAGCGCGTTGATGCAAGGTTTGTGTCCGTCACCGGCTGGGTAAACAAAACGCCCATAGGCGTTCCAGCGGCAACCCGTAGCATCGGCTGGGTACGATCGGCCTCTTCATCCATAATATCGCTTAGCTCATCGCCGGCCTCGCTGATCCCCGAAGCTACTTCTTGTTTGCTGTCCTTATCGGATGTGGACTGCGTAACAGAGCTATCCGAAATGTAAACGCTGGTCGTGCCGGATTCGGACACCGCATCGGCGAAGCCCGAAACAAAAGCTGCTGCGGCAGGCAAAATAACACGCTTGAAATAACGATGGTCGATCTCCGTGATCATGCCCGGCATCGTCGTATCAGGGTCGATCGCTATAGCCTGAATAGGATAGCTGATGCCGTCCAGAACAAGCTGGGAGAATTCCAGCGTCAGATATTGGTCCGTGGATTTGAAGGAACCCAAAACGCGCGAACCTTTCAAGGGACCGGAGACGATCTGCGCCAGAACAGGACCGGGCGCATCCGTGTTCGCCTCGATCAAAAGCTGACCGTATTCAATCGTGCCTGCCGGAATAATGATATTTTCAACTTGTTCGTCCACCATCGCCGCGGCCTGCATTTGCTGCATCTCGCGCTGGGCGGCGGCCAGTTTTTCCATTTTCTTGCGTTCGGAATCTTCGACGAATGTCACGCCCGTGATTTTCTTGAATCGCGGCTCGGGAATTTTCTGGTTTTGCAAAATCGACTGCATTTGCGTCACCATCGCCTGCGACATGGCATTGACAGCCGGTGTTTTTGTATCGACGGGCGGCGCCACCGGAGCCGTTTGCGGTTTGGCTTGCGCCAGCATTTCCTGCTGGCGGACGCGCTCTTCTTGCATCCGGCGCCAGCGCTCAAGCGGATCTTCGCCACTCATCTCCTCGACAGGCACGGGAATAACGCCTTTGGGCGGCTCGACAGGAATAGGTACGGCAGAGCCGCTGGTGCGAAGGGCGTTTTCGGCATTTTCAAGGTTTTTGGTGTCGATGGCTTCCTTCATGGTCGCGGACACTTCGCTACTACCTGGCGCCTCTGTTATATCGGATGCGCCCGCCACGGATGACCGCTGCTTTTTCTCGGCAGAGCCGCCAAACAGGATGATAGCGCCGACAATGATGGCGAACGCGGCCAGAATAACCCCGATTTTGACCATCGGGTTGTTTCGCCACATGTCGCCGAGCGAACCCTTTTTGCTGAAATCGTCAAAACCTTCGCCATCGTCGAAGTTCTCAACATCCAGATCATTGTCGAGATCGTCGTTACTCATCGAGAAGATCCTCTTTTTCCTTCAAAGTGGCCCGCATGAACTCGCCGCCGTCGGACAGCAACAAGACTGGGGCGTTGTTCAGGGCATATACATTCATGCCATCGGCAGACGAGACGGAACTCATCCACGCAGGCGACAATAGCGTCAGCGGCGTGCGAACATAAGTGGTGCCGTTCATTTCATAAGCCGTGGTGCGGCCATCGACGCCGTTCACGCTCAATTTGGTCATGCCGCCCGGCATAACGCCGTCCAAGAGCGACGTCAGATCGGGTGATCCCGCCACCAAAGTCGACTTTGCGCCCTGCATAAGAGGCGCATTGGCAAACGGTCCATATTCGGGGATGCGCGCATCGACGCGGTACTGCACAACATCGCGGCTGGTTTCCAGCGTCAGGGTCAAAGGCGTTTTGAGCGTCAGAAGACGGATAACGATGTTCCCGCGGGCAAAATGGCTCATCGGCGTGATCCGCACGATATGCCCGCCCTCTTCCGGCTCAACGATTTCAAAATCCCCAGCCCATGTTACATCCTGCACAGGCCAAGGAGCGCCTGTCGCATCAAGCATGTTGAGCGTCGTGACATTGCCGACAGCCGTTTTGATGGTAGGCGGCGCAACGCCGGGATCCAGCGAAACGTTCTGCACGCTGATTTCCGGCTTCGGCGTGGCATATGTCGGTTCGCTGGCAGCTTTTTGCGTGCCGTCGTAGCGTTTAAGAAGCCCTTGAATCTGATCGGGACTAAGTGGGAACAAGCCGGTAATCGCCGCATCGAAAGCCTCGCTACGGATCTCTTCTTGCATCTCCTCTGGCGTTTTGCCGCCGCCGAAACCATCTACAGGGACCTTAACCCGCTGAGCCCCAGCATTCTCAAACCCGCTGGCCTGTAATTCAACCATGGTGCGGTCGGACACTTCTGGCAACGCTTCGCCATTTTGCTGTTCCGGAGCGCCACCTTCCGTTTGAGGAGTCGCATACCGATCAAGCATATCGGGCAAAGCAGGCGCAACATCGTGCGAAAGATCAACCCCTTCTGCGGACGGATCGGCACTTGGGGCCGCCGCCCCACCGCTTTGAACCTTTTGTGCCGCCGCCCCCATAGCGCGCGACGGAACCAATTTGGCCTGCTCGGGTTGCGCAGGCGCATTATCCACAGCTGGCGCAGTTTGTGTTTGCTCGCTGCTTTCCATCTCGGATACAGCCTTCGAAGAAGGTGTCGCTTTCGCTGGCGCTTTTGCCGCTGGGGCCGAATCAGTATTTTGTTGTGTCGTTGCCTCGCCGCTTTGCGGAAAGGCATTGGGAATTTGCTGATCCACCAGCGCATCTGGAAGTTGTTGCTCAGCCTCTTGAGCCACCACCGGCAACGACAATGCGATCAACGCTACGCCGCAAACCAAGGTCGCGGCAAGAGCGGCTTTACTCCGGCGGCTGAAAGAAATTGAAATTTTTCGTCTCGTCATAATCTTTATACCAAACTTTGCAACATCAGGCAGGCCAAAGCGCACCCGTTAACCCGGCACGGCAATCCATTGCGCAATCCCCACACCGTTCGGGCTTTCAAGCCTTGGAACGCGCACGATAACGATTGTGACCAGCCAGTTTTCCGCCCGGGACTTCGATCCAGACACGAAGCTAAGTATCATAGGGATCTGAACGACCCATTGATACTGCCCTGCCACGATACCCTCGGACTTCAGGATCGGCGCACCCCGCGGGACGGCGCTCAATTCTTGCGTATTCGCCTCGATCGACTCGATGATTCGCGCCTGTTGAAGCGCCGCCGAAAAGCTCTCCCATCCCGAACGTGTGAAATTGCGCGATGCTTCTTGGAGGTTGCGGCGGTAGTTGCTGAATGAGAACGACATAGTCTCGGAGGCCGCCTGCGCCACCCATGATAGCAAGGCCGGCGTGGACAGGTTCGGCTGGGTGAGCGGGACCATCGGGATCAAACGGCCGTCCTCGGTTGTCGCGAAATAGCGGTTTTCAGGCTGATGAACATATATAATGAAGAACATCGCGCCAATAAGGCCAAAAATGACAAAACACTGGATGACCGCCACTCGGAGCGCTAGCCTATAGCCGTCACGGTAGAATTCGTTACGGACAACAACGCGGCCAAGGCCGCTTGTATCCATCGCCTCGGACTTGCTCATCGCGGATTTCTGGGGGCGTTTCGCGCCCGGACGCGCAGGCGGCCTGGAGTTGCGAGGGTTTTGTGCCTTGTCTTCTATGTCGTCTGCCATGGATATCCGAAAGATTCAGCTGGATGAAAGTTGATTACGTCATGTAGCAGATCGGGCCTGCAAAAAGCCAAATCTCTCCCTATTGGAACATATTCATCCACAAAGAACAATTTCCGACTTGCAAGTTGTCCCCCCGAAAATGAAAAACCCGCTCAAAGCGGGGGAGACAAACGTGCGTTTTGGTTTTAAACTGTGGTAGAATTTTCCTAAGCCCTGAAGAAACTTCGTTTTTTCAAGGGATTATGGGTTACCATCGCGGCGCGGGGATTTTGCTGGAGAGGGCATCGGTGAGAAACGGGTTACTACGCAGGCTTGGACTAGGCTCATGCATGTTTTTGACATTTGTGTCAGGCATGCCTGCGAACGCCTTGTTAAAACCAGCATACGCCCAAACATCTGCCACGGGCGTTACGGCCGAGACGCTTTTACAAAACCCGGGAGCTCTAGGAACCAATGTAACGCAGTTGTTGCAAAGCGGCGCGGATACTTCGGCCATTGCCAATACACTTTTTTCCGCAAATCCCTCAGGCGCATCGGCACAGCAATGGAATAGCGTTCTTACCAACCTGTCCGCGAACGGTGCCAGCACTCAAACCGCCGCAGCGCTGGTGGACGGGATGTTCGCCGGGACTGTCGACGCGAATGTGGCAAATGCGATCTCTTCCAATAAAAATTTAGGGCAGATAACAACTGCCGCAGGCCTGCAACAAGCTTTATCGGATCCCAGCCTGAAAAACGCCCTCAGCTCGCTTTCGCCCGAAAAGGCCGCAACGGCTATTGACCAAGTTCTACAAGCCGCGCTTGGTTCCAATTTTGATGTCAACGCGATGAACAATCTTTTGAACGACCAATCAATCGAAGCATTGGTGAATACTATCGCCGCCGCTGTTCCAGGTCTTGCAGACCTTCTCGGCCTCGCTGGCTTGCAAGAGGGTTTGATCGGCGGATTGAATGCTCTCGCTGGCGGCCTTGTGGACAATGCTCTTGGCGCCCTGCTTGGCGGCGACCTAACCAGCGCGCTGGCGGGTGGTCTTTTCAACGGCCTCGGGTCGCAGGCATTTGCAGCGCTGGGTCTTGGCTCTATCGGAAACTGCGCTTGCACAATTTGCATGGTTTCCATTCCCCAACACCATGTCCAGATCCGCACCGATGTAACGGACCAGTTCGAAGTGCACAGACGCTGGTTGCTAACCACCTTCTTTATCGAACACCTCCTGCCCGCATTGATGCTGATGGCCGAACAGCTCACAGTTGCCGGCATCTATCAGGTTGAGGTTATTGGCACGTTCCTCGATGCGAAGCACCAGCTGGAAACCCAGCGCTTGTTCCAGACGCTCACTGCAGAAGCCCACAAAGATTACCACCCCAGCGAGGGTATGTGTACAATCGGCACGGCTGTGCGCTCGCTTGCAGAATCCGATCGCCGCTCGAATCTCGCTCAGATTGCGTATGCCAACCGCATGATGCAAAGGCAAACCGCATCGGGGCAAAACATCTCCTATGAATTCGAAGACAGCGATCTGCGCGGACGCATGGCGCAATTTATATCTACTTATTGCGATCAGGCAGACAACGGCAACGGACTTGGCACTATCTGCCCTGCCGCTGTTACGCCGGCACGGCGGAATATCGATGTCGACTACACCCGCAACATCGAATCCCGCCTGACGCTCGATATGGACTTCCAGCTTGATCCCGCAGCAACCGCGGATGAAACGGATGTTTTTGCATTGGCTGCAAACCTGTATTCGCATGAAATGCCGACAAAAATATCTCCTTCGCTGTTTGGCTATGCCGACGGCGAAGAAGAAGAAAGAATCCGCTTGAGCGCTCAGGAAAAATATCTCGATCAGCGCGCGATTTTCGCAAAACGCTCTGTTGCGCAAAACTCCTTTGCCGCCTTGACGGCTATGCGCGCCGCCGGAAATGTTCCCGGTTCCGCACCTTATACAAAAGCCATCATTAAGGAACTCGGCGTTGCCGATGATGCGGAAATCGAAAAGCTTCTCGGCGCGAACCCCAGCTATTTCGCACAAATGGAAGTGTTGACCAAAAAGTTATACCAAAACCCTGTATTCTACACAGACCTTTACGACAAACCCGCCAACATCGAGCGTAAAGGGGCTGCGCTACAGGCCATCGGCCTGATGCAGGACCGTGACCTATACAACAGTTTGTTGCGTAGCGAGGCCGTCCTTTCCGTCTTGCTGGAAACCATGCTCCAGAAAGAGCAGGGCAAGATAGAAAACATCATAGGCAACATGGATCCTGCGGGAGGTAAAAACTAATGAAAAATACCGCAACCGCATCAATCCTTAAAAAAACAGCGCTTGCGCTTGCGCTCGTAGCATTCCTGATAGGCGGCGGCGCCAATAGCGCCAAGGCGCAGTTTTGCTGCGGCGAAGTCAGCGCTTGCGATGGAAACTGTACGACTATTTCCCAGCAACAGACCGAAGGAACGATCCAGCATGTTCATGACGAATTCACCAACCACCGCGAATGGCTGATAAAAACTTTCTTCGAACAAAATATCCTGCCAGCACTGATGCTGATGACCGAACAGCTGACGACAACAGCCATGCAGCAGGTCATGATCATAGGGAGCTTTCTCGACGCGAAACACCAGCTTGAAACTCAAAGGCTCTTTCAGGAATTAATGGCGCGCGCGCACAAGGACTATCACCCCAGCGAGGGCATGTGCACCTTCGGTACGATCACCCGTTCTCTTGCCGCTTCCGACCGCAACACAGACCTTTCGGCCATGGCCTTTTCGAACAGAGTGATACAACGTGAATTGCTCTCAGGCGATACTCTTGCGGGCGGCAGCCAAGCAGCCGATACCCTGAGCCGTATCAACCAATACCGCGAGATTTATTGCAGCACATCAGATAACGGAAATGGTCTGCAACCGTTATGCCCGGCGGGATCGGTCGATAGCACACGTATCAATAATGACATTAGCTATACCAATCTTGTCGACGAACCGCTTACGTTGAAACTCGATCTTACGGCGGAGGGCGACCCGGATCACGATGCAAACCTTCACGCGCAAACGATTTCAGCAAACGAAGAAGACCTTTTTGCCCTGGCCTCCAATCTCTATGCACATAGGGTGGCCCCGAGCGTTGCTCTGAAATTTTTGACCAATCAGGCAGGAGAACCTACGGATCTGGCAAGAAACTATATGGCGATCCGCGCCATTGCCGCAAAACGATCTGTCGCAAGCAACTCTTTTGCGGCTATCGCTTCAATGAAATCGCAGGGTGAAAAAGAAGTTGAGCCTTATCTGTATGCCATCATGAAGGAAATGGGCGTGCAGAGCGACGTGGAGATCGAAAAGCTCCTTGGAGATCGTCCAAGCTACTTTGCTCAAATGGAGATTCTGACTAAAAAACTGTATCAAAACCCGAACTTCTACACAGAACTCTACGACAAACCAGCAAACGTAGAGCGCAAAACCGTCGCCATGCAGGCCATCGAACTTATGCAACGTCGGGATATGTATCGTAGCGTTCTTCGAAGCGAGGCAACTTTATCGGTCATGCTGGAAACCGCATTGATGGAACAGCAAGATGCCTTGTCGAATGAAATCCGCCAGTTGAACGAAGACGGCGAACTTGTCACGCTGGAATAGAGGGTGGTCCGGATGAACCTGCCCACTTTTACAAAAAAATCCCGCAACGTAGCCATCTCCCTATTTTTGGCGCTGTTGTTCTGCGGTAGCGGGATTTTCACATTTACAGCGGTAGTACGAAATTCCGTTCAGAAAACGCCTTTTCTTACATTTTCCGATGTCCCGCCTCAAAGCCGGATTGAAACCATATTGACGGAAAAAGGGCGCGCAACTGCTTTGCAAAGCGGTAATATCGATGCACTCCCTGCGCCATCCTTCCCATACAGACTTTCCTCTGCCATACAGCTTCCGGCCGGCGATTACCGCGATATCATTCTCACAGTAACCGATCAGACGCCCGCCCTGACCGTTCTAGTCGACGGCTTTAAAATGGAGGATTCCGTAAGCCTTACCCTGAACGGCGAAAAAGCTTATACCCTTATGTCTTTTGACTGGAGCGGACGGCTTGAACTTGAAGCCCCGCTTCCCATGGGGCCGGTGGAAGCTTGCGTTGAAATTTTAGGCCGTACTGAAATTTTAGGCATGTGTCACACGATTCAAGATCGCGGGGCGGCATGAACCGCTTGATTGCGCTCACATTGGCCCTTGTCCTTTCGCTTGTTGCGCTAACAGGCACGGCGCATGCGCAAACAAACGTCGGCACAGCCTCGTGCGATTACACGGCTATCAAAAATTCATTGCACAGCACGGAGTCTGCAGGAACAGGCAATTATTCCTCTTATAATTCTGCATCAGGAACCGCAGGCCGATATCAGTTTACCAAATACAACCGTGAATATTTTATCCGGAAATATCCCTCATGCAACGGAAGCAGTTGTTTGGACCTTCAAGCATGGCTCCACAATGAAAATTGCAAGGCCGTGCAGGAATGTACGATGGATGCGCTTACAGCCGAAAACCAGAAGCTTATAGAAAACAACAGCTCCTGCCAGAAGTTGCTTGCCAACGGCGGAGCATGGGTAACTGGGACCAAGACAGGTCAAACCCCTCTAAGCTGCCACGTGACCATGTCGGGCCTCATTGCCGCCGTCCACTTGGGCGGCCCCAAACAATGTGCGGCGATCCTTGCCAACGGACACGGCGACAACGATGGAAATACGCAAGCATCCTACTATGTTTGCGCGCACAAAGATCTTCCCGTGCCGGGAAACTGTACGCCGGTTCCCAACAATGCCGTCGGCATCAGTAGCCAAACCGCAACGCAGGCGCAAATGGATTTCATTGCAGGTAGCGGCGGTCTCGTTCTTGACGGACCTGCCAATCCTTTGCGCGATTGGTGGCTCCCCGCTCTGGCGCTGATGGCCGAACAATTCACGGTCAATATGATCGCGCAAGTTGAAGCTATCGGCATGATGCTGGACGCGAAGCACCAATTGGAAACGCAACGCCTATTCCAGCTCAAAGTCGCCGAAGCGCACAAAGATTATCATCCAAGCGAACAGATGTGCACGTTCGGGACTTTTGCTCGTGATCTTGCCTCGACCGACCGCTTGGCAAAAGTAACGCATGCGTCTGTCGCAAATCAACTGCTTCAGAGAGAGATGGCAAGCGGCGAGAGCCTAGCCAGCAATCCGGATTCCGACAATCTTTCCCGCTGGACGCAATACCGGGAGCGTTTTTGCGATCCAGGCGACAATGCAACCGGCATGGCAACAATATGCACGGAGCCTGGCCCCGAAAACTTACGCAATAGCGATATAAATTACACACAAACGCTTGATCAGCCTTTGTCTCTTGCGATCGACCTTACAGACGATGTTACAACCGAAGATGAGGAAACAGTCTTCGCACTTGTTGATTATCTTTTTGCCCACAATCCGCCAAAACGTCCGCCGGCTTCGGCCACTGACATGGTAAAGTTCCAAACGCATTACATGAATCTGCGCTCTATCACCGCTATGCGGGGGATTGCACGCAACTCCATTGCCAACCTGATCGCCCTAAAAACTGCAACGCCCAATAGCGAGGCCGGTCAAGGAAACGCGCCCTATCTTAAAGCTCTCATCCGCGAGCTTGGCGTTGCGGAAGAAGAGGAAATCACAAAATACCTCGGTGAAAATCCCAGCTATTATGCACAAATGGAAGTATTGACGCGTAAAATCTACCAAAACCCCAATTTCTACACCAACCTCTATGACAAGCCCGCCAACATCCAGCGCATGCGCGCCTCCATGCAGGCCGTGAAATTGATGCAAGACCGCGATATTCAGGCCGCCCTGCAACGACGGGAAATGCTGTTATCCATGATTCTGGAAGTTCGCCTGCGCGACCGCGCCGAAGACGTTTACAACGCCACCGACCAGTCCATGGCGGAATCGACGGGTTCACAAGCCCAGACCCAGAACTAATCACCGTATTTCTGGCACCATCCTTGCAATGTCCTATCCGAGATGTAAATGCGCCATCTTAAGGCGCTGGACAGATTGTATGTAAGGACACGGTAAGAGAAATATGTCGTTTCAGGCACTTAATGCCGCCCTCTCGGGGCTCCGCGTTGCCCAGCAACAGTTAACGGTCATTTCGAACAACGTGTCGAATGCCACCACCCCCGGCTATACACGGAAAATTCTACCACAGACGACACAAGTTATTGATTCAACTGGAGATATTATCGGCGTTCAAAGTGAGACCATGATCCGCAAGGTGGACATGAATCTTGAAAAAGAATTATGGACGCAAGTCAGTTCGGTCTCTGAATTGAGCACGAAGGCCACCTATCTCGATACTATCGAAAAATTCCACGGCGTAACCAACAAGGAATCTTCGATCGCGGCAGAAATTGCCGATTTGAAGGATTCTTTTTCCGCTTTGTCGGATTCGCCCTCCGACGGGTTTTTGCAACAAGCCACACTGGCGCAAGCCCAAACCGTCGCACAAAAGCTCAACGATTTCGGAAAACTTATAACAGACCAGCGTAACAACGCACAGGACGAAATGGAGGAAACGGTAAATCGGATTAATACGCTTTTGGAATCTATCGCCAATCTGAACAGTCAGATTAAGGGCGCGGCCAACCTGAGCCGCTCAACAGCAGGTCTTGAAGACCATCGCGATGAGGCCATCAAGGAACTGTCGGGATTGATCGGCATAACCTCTTTTTCACGCGGCGACGGTGTTCTGGTTATCCAGACAGTTACAGGCGTACAATTGACGGACGAGCGCCCGACAGAAGTATTCTTTAATCCGTCCGTTATCGGCCCGTCAACGACTTACCCTGGAAGTGTTGCCGGAATTTATGTAGGCGGCGACCCAGCCAAAAACCCGCGCGCCGTTGATATCACACCGACGAACGTAAGCGGAAAGCTCGGAGCCTTGATAGACTTACGGGATAACACTCTTGTCCAGTATCAGGCACAAGCGGACGAAGTGGCGCACAAGCTTGCTGTGCGTATGGACGCACAAGGCTTGCGCTTGTTCACCGACCAGACTGGTGCCGTACCCTCCGATGCGCCGCCGGATCTTTCGACTAATCCACCAACGCCGGTTGCTTACGTCGGTTTTGCCACAATCATCCGCGTCAACCAGAACATAGTAAACGACGTGTCTTTGATTCAACAAGGAACGTATAATTCTGATGTCTCAATACCCACGGCATCCAACGAGGTCATTCGCCGGGTCATAGAATTCGGCTTTGGTGAAACCAATTACCAGCAAGCAACGGGAACAACCGATCTCAACCTAACTGCCCCCGCAACTGACCTTCAGCAATGGCTTGGCCTTTATTCAAGAAACAATGTCGTAGGCGGAATTGACCTTGCCTCTTTTGCGCAAATTGATGATGCTGCCGCAGGTGGCAACGATATCGCCGACCAATTGCAGGAGTTTTTTCCGAACTGGCCCAACGATGACAGCTTCCGCATAACGCTTGAAGAGCCGCGCCTTGGCCTTGGTCCTGTCAACTTCGACATAGATTTGAGTGACGCAGGCACAAACTTTCCTATTGGATCGCCTGGGGTCAACAATGCACTCGATCAAATTATCGCGGAAATCAACTCACAAATCACCGCCGCCGCACTACCCGCTGGTCTGACCACGACGGCGACCAAAAATACCAATGGGCAACTTTCGATACAATCCAGAGCCAACGTCCAGCTTTCTGCAACAGGCTTTACCAATGCGATGACCGCAACAGGGTTCGGAGCGCTCGGCTTTACCGAAGCAAGTTATACGACAGAAGATCCCTATTTTGATATTCAGGTCGGGACGGGCGAACTGTACCGCATTACTGTCGAACCGGGTGAAACAGTTACAGACCTTGTTGCAAAACTAGAATTCAACCCCCTTACCCAGACCGGCGTTCCGGGCCTTTATGTAGATTATGATGCCGTGGCGGGCACTATTTCTTTACGCCCGGGAATGGACGATACAAACGGCGGTCCTAACTTCGGTGGAGATATTCGCATTATCTCCGGTCCCGGCACGACAACAGGTGCCGTTAACCCTGTATTGGCTGCGCTGCCTGCAGGCGTCGGTCTCGTCAGCGCTCTCTTTGGTAGCTATACCGTTAATGGTACGAGCGTTTTGGAAAGCTCTCCCATCCAGAATGTCGCCTATCAGTCCGAGACTTACGCGGGATCGGGCGTTTATGTGGGATTCCGACGCAATTTCCTTGGTCCCGAAGCCAATATGAACAGCGATATTCTGACCGATGGTTCCATTATCGATTTTGGCCAGAAGATGGTGAACGCCCAAGCGCAGGACGTCATCGAGAATGCTTCTGCGCAAGGAGATGCCACATCGCTCCACGATCTTTTGTCCGAGCGTTTCCTGAATGAAACGGGAGTGAACATTGACGAAGAACTTTCAACCCTGATCGTTATCCAGACCGCTTATGCCGCCGCCGCGCGCGCCGTTACCGCGGCGGATGAAATGTTTCAGGAACTTTTAAATTCGATCTAAGGTAACAGGAGAGTCACATGGCCAATATTTCAACCCTTGGACAGTATCTTGACCAGATTTCGCGTCTGAAAACCCAGCAATCCACTTTGGGCGATCTCTCCACGCAGATTTCTTCGGGTAAAAAGACGCAAACTCTGTCCGGTCTTGGTAGCGATATCATCCGCACAACGCGCGCGCGCGCCGGGGTAAACTCGCTTGAAACCTATTCCAACAACATTACCAACGCGGACCGCCGCATCAAATTGATGCTCACATCCGTTTCCGAAATCAAAACGCAGGTTGGAACGATCGTCAGCGGCCTCACGACAGCCGTTCAGGAGGGGGATTATCCCGATCTCGAGAGCATCAAGCAGCTGACGAAAAACGTCTATAACTTCATTCTGGACAACATCAACCAGACGGATGGCGAGCGTTATCTTTTCGCCGGCGGCGACACCGCGCAGGCCCCTATTAGTGATACTGGCCTTTTTCAAAGCGCGCTCGGCGAGTTTATTCCGGATTCTTCCGATTTGACGCAGCCGCCTCTCGTCGCCTCCGGCATGATCGGAGACTGGGGCGACGGCACAATCACCACCGACCAGTTTATCGCCTCGTTCAACGCGACATCCGACACCGTACTTGGGTTCTCCAACGCGTTGACCAATAATACGGCTGGAAAAACGACCGTGCGCGTCAGCGATAGCTCCGAGTTTGATTATACGGTTCTGGCCAATAAAACATCGATGAAAGATATCGTAAAATTACTAGGTGTTTTGCAGGCTTTGCCGCCTGTGGAATATGCACCAGGTGCTCTGAACGATCCGATGGCGACGACAATTGCCGGTGACACGCCACCAAACCCACCGGAAGAAAAACAGGAAAATTTCTACGCCGTATTAAATAACATCATCTCCGGATTGAACAACGCACTCGACGGGATCGAACAGGTTCAGTTCAAACTTTCGCAGGTACAAGCGCAGATTTCAAACGTTCAGGCATCGCATACCGATCAAATCAACGCCTATAAGGACGTCATCGGCGAAGTGGAGGATGTCGATATCACGGAAGCATCCGCGAAACTGTTGCAGATACAAACGCAACTTCAGGCGTCGTTTCAGGTAACGGCGTTGCTGTCCCAGCTGACTCTGGCGAATTATCTAAACTAATCGGCCGAATTATCCACGAAGCGGAACGATGGTGACTTGCTTGCCGTTGATATTGGCGCGCAACCCGTTTTGGGCGAGCATCTCGTTCAATACATCAGGCCATGGACGTCCGCCCTGCCAGGATACCATCGTGCCGACATTGATATCCTGACCGAACGCGTAGCTGTATTCCGGCGGGACAACCTGACTTAAAGCCAACGCAAGAGGAAGATCGCGGCCGAAACCGACAGCTTCGGCATAACCTGCATTGGTGCCGAAAACGGGAGCCGCCGCGGGTTGCGGATAGCCTTGCGGAACAGCAGGGCGCGGCATTGCGGTGGGCGCGGCAGAAGGTCCGCGCGGCTTTAGCGGCATGGCTTCGATGCCAGATAAAGGCTCGCCTTCGCCACCGGGAATGGGCGTCATGGAAGAAGCGATCGCGAATGTTGCACCATCTTCACGGTCTTCGCGGCTCAGATATTGTTGCTCGCCAGAATCAAGACGCGAAGAGATTTTCGCGCGGGCGATCATGCCTGTGGGCCGGCCGTTGCCCGGTACCTGAACAGGGTGCAATTTCCCCGATTGTTCCATCATGCCCTGCTCGATCGCAAGACGGCCCATGCCGCCGCCGTGAACGGCTTCTCCGCTATCCAGCGGATATGGGTTGATGACCAGTTGTCCGGAGGACGGCGCGGCTTTGTTCGGACGCGGCGATCCCGGCAGTGTTACCATCTGGTTGTTTTCCGTGGCGTTTAAAAGCGCCTGTGTGTCCATCGGCTCGTTGGCAGGAGCAGGATAGGCTTTTTCGGTTTGGCGGTAGCTGACAGGCAAGGACAACACGTGATCGGGAGCCGGCAATGGTTCGGCGGTTACGGCTTCGGTGGACACGATCGGCATAGGGGCATCGGTAGCCTGTTGAGCAGTTTCTTCGGCTGGCGCTACACTTGGCGGCGGCGTGAATTCAAATCCTGCATGGGCAGGCATGGACCATCCCATGATGGCCGCGCCGAAAAGAAAAAGAGCCTGTTTCTTGAACTGAGTTGCCGCCATGGACGAAAAACCTTTTCGCGTGAGCCGTTAATTTTTTACGTGAACCCCGAAAATACTGAAACCCTCGTAAAATAACAAGAATGAATCGCGGGCTCCAAGCCTTTGATCCTAGCCGAAATCCCGCATTCTCTTGCGGTGGAAGCTGATCCACGCCGGGCGTTTTTGCCCCAAAAGCCAAGCGCGGAAAGCCCGCAAGGCCGCACTGAAGCTTAAACCCCGCCGCTCAAGGACGACAAAAACCATCGTCAACATGAGGGTCAGGACAAATGTGACCAGCCGCGCATGGAACAAAAGAACGAAGAAGGGGATAGCCGCACGCGCGTCCAGTCCGAAAAACCGGACAGGCCGCATGGAATTGCGCCAGTGCCAGTTCGCCCGTTCCTCTTCCGTATCTTCTTTCTGACCCATTAGTCTCCTCCCCCAGCACCCGTGCTTGAAGAGAGCGTAATGTAAGTGCGGCGGTCAATCAGACCCGCATCAAAGGCAATACCGGCAGATTTGGCCATCGGCTGCCCGTAAAACTGGATCATGCGCTGGATTTCATTGGGCCATTCCTTGAAATCCATGCCGAGCAATTTGTCCCGGACCTCATCCGTAAAACGCATCCATTCGCGGCAACCCATACGCCCGCCCGAAATTTTGGGGACCAATGTCTGGGTAACGACAAGGCGCACCGTTTCCATCAAGGCATAAGCGCGCTCGGAGCGCTCGTTCGGTTCGAACGTCGCCACCATACGCTGGATGGTCGCCGCAACACCCGTGGTGTGCGTTGTTGTGTAGACCAAGTGGCCTGTTTGCGAGGCTTCGATCGCGGCGGAAATGGTTTCGCGGTCGCGGGCTTCGCCTACCAGAATGATATTGGGTTTGCGACGCAGGGCGTTGCGCACGCCACGGGCGAAATCCGGCAAGTGGCGCGGAATTTCCGTCTGGGAGATCAACGAGCGCGGGGATTTGATTGCGTCATACACATATTCGATCGGCGCTTCATAGCAGACAACCTTGCCGCATCCGCGCTTGCGCTCCATCAGCATGCGGATGCCGGCGGCGAGCAATGTCGTTTTACCCGAACCCGTCGGCCCTGTGATAATCACCATTCCCTGACGCGGTGCCCAGCTGTTGATGACGTCTTGCTCTACGTTCAAATCCACCATTGTCGGCGGTTCGTTGGGAAGAACGCGCATTGTGATCTGCGCGGAATCGCGGCCACGCGACAGAACGGGCGTGACGTTTACGCGGAAACGGATGCGGGTATAGCGGTCAGGGCGAATTTCGTAAGATAAGTCGAGATCCGTTCCAGACGCAAGACGCGCACCCGCTTCAGGGCCGTAAATCTTGGTCAGAAATACGTTCATATCCGCCGCATCGACGGGACGATACGTCGCCGGATAGAGCGTGCCGTAAATTTCGTTGTAAACAGGACGGTCCGTCTGGATGGTAACATCCGAAGAGTTTTTCTTAACGCACCATAAAAGAAATGCGTCGATATGATCGTCGGTAAAGCGCGGCGGTTCTTCCGCCCACGTTTCCGCGATATTGTCCTTGCCTTTAAGAAGGCTTATCGGTTTGCGGGCAACCATTCCTGCGTTCCTGTCTGAAGTGAAGGCAGGCCGGTGATGGAGACATTGCGATCGCCGACGCGCATTTCGTTACCGCCGCCCGTCACACCACGATCAACCTGCAAGGCATAGGGAGGGGATACCATCCCTTGCGCGAGCAAGGTGCGGTAGCGAACCATTCCTTGATAATCGGAAGACAGCTTGTTGAGGTCGGCCTGAAAAATCTCGTCGGCCTGCGCGACACCGGCTTCCCAGCCTTTGTCGAACCAAGCATCCCATTTCTTCTGCTCTTCCTTGTTTACAGGAAGAAGAATATCCGGTGGCGGGCTGACCTCGCCCCATTGGCGCTCCAGATACATGCGCCATGTGCGCGCGGCGGAAACGATGCGGGCATTGCGTCCAATGTTGTAAACGCGGTCTGCGACAGCGGCTTCAAGGCCGCCTTGATCGATAATCATGGCGTCCGCGCTCTCGCCGATGACAGGAGGCTCGATCAAAAGGCCTGACGGCGCGGCGATCAAAAGCTGGTGAAAATCGAACACCTTGTCCATGTAGCGGGCGCGGGATTCCATTTCCTGACGAATGTAATAAGTGCGCCAATTCAAGCCGCCGCGGGCGCCGTAAGACAAGGCGGACTCTTTCATTGCGTCATTGCGGATATCAATGGGAAGAGCGGATTTACCTTCTTCGCCTGCATCCTGCTTTTCCTTGCGGATGGCTTGCAGCTCTTGCTTGCTCGGCGGCGGCGGAAGTTCGTTCAGGCTGTTCGGGGCCGCAAAAGCGACGCCGGAAAGCATCAAAACAGAAAGGCCGATTGTTGCGAATGTGGTGAAGCCAAAGCGCATCAGCCTAGCCTCCCACGCCCGTTACCGGCGCGTAATGCAGTTCGATAATTTTCTTGTCGGCATCCACCTTTACGTCGCCACGCACGCCGAGTTGCAGGCCGACATCGCGCAAGACCTCGATAACAGGCTGGTTTTGCACATCGACATTGATGACGAGCGGCACGGGCGGACGATTTCCGAGCGTGACGAAGTTATAGCTGGCGCGATCCGCAAGCTTGCGCAGAATCTGTTCGGGCGGGCCAACCCATGTGATGGTGATGGCGCGCGCCAGCTCTTCAGGCGCATTGCTGATCGGCTGCACGGCAACGCCGGGAGACTTTTGCTGTTCGATGGCGGCCAAAGCCTCCAAAGACGTAGAGGCTTTGTCGGCGGCTTCGGCCATCATTAAGGAAACCTTGTCGGGCGAGGTCACGACCTGCGCTTTTCTTTCCGGCAGCTGGCAAGCGGACAACAAAAGCAATGCGCTGCCCAAAACAGCCGCACACGGCAGGAAACGTCTGATTTTCTTGGTGTGGATCATGAAGGTTTTCGACTCGGTTCTATATGCAGTTAATACTTTAGCCGCTCGTCAAGAACGGGACAAGACAATCCATAAAGTAATCCAGTGCCTTATTCGGGTTCTGATCGATTACAGAAAGTGCGGAATTGATGTTTTTATCTTAGCGCGTATTGGCGTCGCGAAGCAAACCCTTGGCCCGCATCGCGGCCACGACCTTGCCCTTGTAGGGATGGCCGTATTGGGGGGTTCTGGAATGATAATGGGCGATGGCCTGAGAGAGCGAGCCGGTTTCGTTCATGTGCGTGCGCAAAATCCACGCGGAAACGCCCATGTTGGTGCAAGGATCGTCGCGGACCCAGCGATAGGCGGTGCCTTCGGTCACGCCCCATTTGCTGGCCAGTTCGGGGATCCACAATGTGTTGATCTGCATGGGACCGAGATCGTAGGTGCCGTTGTCGTTCGGGCCGACGGCCTGCCCCACTTTTCCGCCTTCTACTTGGTGAATTCCTACGAGCACAGCCGGCGGCACAGAGTATGTCTGTGCGGCTAACATCAGGCAGGCTGCAAGGATTTTGGTCATCTAATATTTACGTCATGAAAAGGTTAAGAAACTATTGTGGCCGAACGGCGCAAGGAAATCAAACGATAGCAGATTCTTGTGGAAAATCAAAAGCGCGATTGGGACGCTCTATTATTTCTTTTTAAAGAACGACATCGGATTGCCGCCCGCAGGCGGCGCGGAGGCGGGCGCGGTAGAAGCAGGGGGTGCGGCTGGAGGGGTAGGAGCAACTGGCGCTTCAACAGCGGCGGGCTGGTTTACGGCGGGCTTAGCCCCGCCGCCCGAGCCGGAACCTGTACCCGAAGCGCCCATGGAGCCCATAACGACTTCAAGCATGGTTACCTGACGTGCGAAAGAAGCCCAGACGGCCTCCATGGAGGCTGTCGCCTCGTCGCCTTTGGCTTTAAGGTTTTTGGTTTCAGCCTTGTGAACGTCTGCATAGACCTGCCCCAAAGCCTGCAGAATTATCATTTCGCTCATGGCATTGGCGCCGCCGCCAAGCGTTTGCGACAGTTCTTTGGCTTTCGCGCCTAGGCGTTCGGAAACCTCCTGAACAAGACGCGTCTCGCTCTGCCCAAAAGAAAATTCGGAAATCGCGCCGATGGCGGGAAGCAGGGCATGCAAAGTGTAAATGCTGGTCTGGACAGGATCGAAGAACGGCGGCGCGCCCTCCAGCGTCTGTAATCTCTGCGCATGCTCGGCGGCAGGAGCGAAATTGTCGGAAAAGACGATAACGGATTCCAGCGCCTTCAAAATGCGGCGGCCTTCGGCGTCGCCCGGAACGCGGCCCGTCTGCTTGTAGGATTCCGCGACGAGACCGCCGGCAAGGGTTGCCAGCGCGACCCGGATCGCATCCGCATCGCCGTCATCCGTTTTAAGATTCATGGCTTGGGAGAGGGAAATGCCGACCTTCACGCTTTCGGACAAAAGCTGGGCCATGGCTTGCGCTTCTTTTTCGCCGGCGGAATCCGCAGCCGCATGCGCATTCACCGCGCCCATAAGCGGGGCGCCCAGTTTTTGCAACAGCTGGAGAATGAAGGATGTGCGCGGGGTCATAGCCATGGATGTAAGAAAACCGTTCTTGAACTTTTAACGTACTCTAACCGGAAAATCGTTAACGCCAGTTTAGCGCGGGATACCGCTAAACCCAAGGATTAAATGGAAAATCCCCGATTTTCCGCCGATTCTACGGGGCCTTGGGCGCCTGCAGGTCGGAGATGATCGCGTTCAGGTCTTTGGCGCGGCCGCGGACAATCTTGATCTCACCGGATTTTGAGCGGTAGACGGTCAATGGCGTAACGTTAAATTTCCAGGCCTGCATCAAGGCCATGTTTTTCTGGACCGCCTGCGTCGAGATATCGCTCTTGGCCGGAAGCTGATCCTTGTCTCCGTCCAGATATTTGAAATAACGCTCTTGCGCGTCCGGCGAGGCGAGCAGGAAAGAGGCCTGCGCCAGCGAGCCTGTCTGGAAACCGACAGGAATGATGCGGACCTGCAAAACATTTTTTGCGAGGTAGTCTTTTTGGCGAATATCGTTCAGGAAGTCATGGCAGTGCGGACAGTTCGGATCGACGAAGCTGTAGATCGCGGGCGCGTCTTCGGAGCCAAGACGAATCCAGTTGCTGGCCTCGACATCGCCGAACATCCGCTCGGCCGGCGTTTTCATGGCGGCAGATTCAACCACGGACGTTGGGGTCGACGTTTCTTCCGGCGTCTTGTCTTCAGCCAAAAGATCCAACACATCGCCACCAGCCGCCTGCAACGTTTTAACCTGATCGATCGTGATTGGACGACCGTCATCGGCAAACATCAGTCCGGTGACAAAAGCCTTTTTATCTTGGGTGATATAATAATATTGCTCCTGTCCCTGATAAATGGCGATCCAGCCGTCCATGCCATGCTCGTTGCCCAAATAGCGGAATTGCGCCCCCCGATCCGCCAGCGATTGCAAGGCATCAGGGACGTCCGGTATGCCTTGCGTCTTTTTGCTTTGCGCATAAGCGGGCGCCGCTAAAACAAGTGTAAGGGTAAGCAGGGATAAAATCTTGAAAAGGCGCATCGGACCGATCCTTTATTGAAACAGATGTGTCAATCTATCGTACGACAAGGAACGCGCAAAGATCAAAGTTAGCCTTGCCCTCTTGTCTTTACAGAAAAAGAGTCAGTATTCCTGTATAGCTATAAAGGCGTCCGCCGGAAATCTCGCCATTGGCATAAAACCCAGCGATCGGAATATCTCCCAGAATTTCGCGGATCATCTTCATCTCGCCGCCGCTTTGCCCGTTTTTTTCGAAATCCGTAGCCGTGCGGGCAACGCAGGAAACATAAAGCGCAGCTTTGGGAGAAAACCGGCCATGCTCGTGCAGCACACGAGCTCTCAAAGCGACAAGCGTAGCCGCTAAATCCGTTCGCACCGTTTCGTCGTCGCGGTAAACGAACATCATTTTTTGTCCGTTCTCGATCGTCTCACCAACGGCAATGATACCTTGTTCGGGGTCGATGGCCATAATATTGCGCACCATGAAATCGCCAACGTCCGTGCCCGCAACGGGAAAAGCCACATGCGTTTCACCGTTCAAAAGTTGTAGCAAATTTTGCGGTACGGCACCCTCCCCGTGTAGCAAAACATCATCCGCAGAATAACCAAGACGCTTCTCGCTCATAGCCTTCATATCGTCGCTGAACACTTCGAACGCTGATCTTCCCTCAAGATAAGAAACCACATGCTCACCCATAGCCGAAATTTCACGCAAAGGGCCCATTGGAATGCATCCTTGCGAAAGCGCAGTGGCAACAGTAGCGGCCTGCGAGAAGACAAATCCGCTTGCTCCTGCATTCATGATGTCACCTGAAACCAAAGCCGTCTGCGTACGAGAGGAAGCAAATCCGCCTACCATAAACCCGCCTGTCAGAGCTTCCACCTCTTCTATTGTCTGCATCGGATGGCTTTCCTGTGCGGGATCTGCATGGAGATAAACCAGCATAGGGTCGTGCTTGTTCAGCCAAGGTTCTAAAGATTGTTGCAAATTTTTAAAACGGGGAGTTGCAACATGAAACTCCCTGAAATCCTCGCTCTCTATTTGTCCGATCATGATGCTGATCGCGGACTTGTCGATATATTCCACACCCACACCACATATCCCCAGCGCCGCGCAACCCGACCAATGCCGTACGCCGGTAACGGAACGAACCAATGTCAGAATGCTTGACGCATCGGCCGCGAGATCGTCCGTCATATAAAGAAAGCCGATGTTGGGACGAAACCCGTCTGTGCGCACGGATTCAAGTTGCTCCAGCACAATCTTGCAAATATCCCGCCAGTTTTCGCCGCTGGCCGATGCGCAGGTGAAATGGGTCGATGTTGCTACGCTCATCCCTCATAGTATAAGCACTTATCAAAAGGCTTCAATTGCCTATTGCGCCGGGCCGAATTCTGCTACTATGCCCCCCGAAAACCATCGTCCCTTATGGAGCATTTCTATGGAATTTCTTCTTGTCATCGGTTTGCCGCTTCTTGTTTTGCTGTATTGCATCGGCCTGTTCAACCGCATGGTCTATCTGCAGCAAAACCGCAAAAACGCCTTTGCGGACATAGATGTGCAACTTAAGCAACGTTATGACTTGGTCCCTCAGCTTGTAGAATCTGTCAAAGGTTATGCCACCCACGAAAAAGACGTTCTGGATAGCGTTACACAGGCCAGGGCTGGCGTAACCGGAAAGTCCGGCGTTGACCGCGCGCGTCTTGGCGCAGAACAACGTTTAGGGAGCGCTCTTGTGGACCTTTATTCCGTGGCCGAAAATTATCCTGCGTTGAAAGCTGATATTCATTTCCGGCAGTTGATGGACGAGTTGGCCGATGTTGAAAATAAAATCGCCGCCGCGCGCCGTTTTTTCAACAATGCAACATCCGAATACAATACAATGATACAACAATTCCCGGCGAGCATGGTTGCCGGCTGCAAAAACTTCAAGCCGGAATTGTTTTATGAGGATTCTTCAATCGACCGCGCAACGCTGGAAAAGGCGCCTGAAGTGAAATTTTAAGGAATGAACGAACAAACCGCGCCTGTTACAGGCCTTCAGACCTCCATCTGGAACAACAATATAAAATCATTAGTTGTTCTAGCCCTTTATCCTTTCATACTCGGCGCCGTCTTGTTTGCCGCTGTCATGGTCTACGGCTTTTTAAGCGGTCACGCCCTTGGATATGCCGATGACCATGTGCAATCGACATGGCAGAGCGCGGTTCAATACGCCTCTTTCGTCACTCAGCAATACTGGCCTACCGTACTGACCATTGTGGCCGTGTGGTTCGTGATTGCCTATTTTTTTCAAGGCATGATGATCCGCGCCATGGCAAAATCGCACAGCATCAACCGCAAGGACGAACCGGAACTTTATAATCTTGTCGAAAATCTCTGCATAGCCTCCGGCACGTCCATGCCACGTATTGAAATCGTCGAAACGCATGCGCGTAATGCCTTTGCCAGCGGCATCAATGAAGACAGCTATTGCATCACTGTTACGCGCGGATTGTTACAATCTCTTGCAAAGGATGAGCTAGAAGGCGTTCTGGCGCACGAGCTCACACATATTCTGAACCGCGATGTTCGCCTGATGATGGTGTGTGTTGTCTTTACGGGCATGTTTGGAATATCGGCGCAACTTGTATGGAGCAATATACGATACGGACTATATTTTCCGAGATCCGGCGACGGCAGGCAACGCGGCGGCGGGATGATGCTTTTGTTTTCGTTGGCGGCGCTTTTATGGCTCGGCTATATGGCGACTTTGCTGGCGCGTTTTGCCATCTCACGAAACCGCGAATATATGGCTGATGCCGGTGCGATAAAAATCACCAAAAATCCCGAAGCGATGATGCGCGCATTGATCCGCATCTCCGGTACTTCCGAAATCCCCATGGCGCCCGATGATATCCGCGCCATGTGCTTTGAAAACCCGCGCGCGTTTATGGGATTGTTTGCCACGCATCCGCCCATTCAATCGCGGCTCAAGGCCATCGCCGATTACTCCGGTCTGCCCGTTCCCGATCTGCGTCCGAAATTGCGGGCCGAAGAAAATGATGCCTTCGGCCGTCCCGCGCCGCCGCGGGACAATTGGGCGACGCGGACGCGCTATAAATCCCGGCGTACGGGAAATCCGTGGGCCTAATTCACCGATAGGATAGGCGGCCTGTCCACGGAAGCGTGCTGAAAACCCCCGCCGAACATGCGCCAGTTGCTTTCCTTGACCCAATGGCTGGTGGTGCAGCCTTTGCCGCATCCGCCGCGATAGGAAATCATGCGCTCGCCAGTTTTGGCCGCGGGTGTTTCGGTCCCCCAAAATCCACCATAGGCTCCTGTAAATTTGCTTGTCGTTGTTGAAGAAAATGTACTGGCATCCCAGCTCATGAAACGGCTGACTTCCGTATTCTTGCCGTTGTCGCGAAGGGTCAGAACAGGATTTTTTTGTGACGGATAGTAGATTGCGATCGGCGTACTTTCCATTCCCGAGGTTTGCAAGGAACCCAGTCTTTTATCAAGACAGATAGTAATCTTGTTTTCCTTGAAATACCGTAGCGTGGAAGGCGACACTTCCGACAGCACATTGCGAAGACGCGTTTCATAAGGCATCTCATCCGAAGCACTCTTTTGTTGATCGCATAGAGCAATCGCATCTTCGGTCATACCATTGATGATATCGGGTTTTGCATTGATATCGGCGGTGGATTGGCAGGCTGCTAGGCTCATAGCAATAGCAACCCCGGCGACCGCTTTTGCAAAGCGGCCCTTGAGGCTTAAAGTCATTTACTCTCCCTGTTTTGTAGTCTTTTTATGTAGTTTTATCGTTAATTCGATTTATATCAGAAAATCCGCCCGTTGCGTACAAGAATCGGATTTAAGCCTGTTTTTAAAGGGTTTTTACGATTTTCGCGCATGGGGCTTTGAAATCTGGTAAAATCACTTTATATATAACCGTACCAAAGACACGGTTTTAACAATGGAGAAGAGAAACCATGCAACCTGACAATTTCGGCTATCAATCTTCCGTAACGCGCGCTGGCGCGAATGTGGATGTCGGCCTGAAAAACCACATGCAGAGCGTCTATAACCGCATGACGGTAGGCGTTCTTTTGACCGCCGTCACGGCATGGATTGTCGGCAACAGCCCTGCGCTTTTGAATTTCTTCCTGGGTGGCCCGCAAATGTACATCGTGGTCTTCGCGCCGCTGGCCGTTTTGTGGTTCGGCTTTCGCCCCGAACGCATGGCGCCGAAACAGCTGATGCTTTCTTTCGGCGTTCTGTCGATCCTGTACGGGATCAGCTTCGCCAGCATTTTTGTGCTTTATAAACTTCCGAGCATTGCCCAAGCCTTCTTTATGGCGACAGCGTTGTTCGCAGGCCTTAGCATCTTTGGCTATACGACCAAGAAAAATCTCGATGCGCTCGGCACCTTTTCCGTCATGGCGATCATGGGCGTGTTTATTTTGTCCATCGGCACGATGATTACAGCAATGTTCGGCGTTCAAACGTCGATGATGCAAACCATTATTTCGGGCATCGGTCTTCTGGCCTTCTCGGGCATGACGGCCTACCAAACCCAGACCACGAAGGAAATGTACCGTGCCTCGTATGGTGTGGACGCGAACTCTCGTGCCGCCTGGAGTGCCGCCTTGAACCTGTACGTCAGCTTCATCGCAATGTTCCAGTATATTCTTCACCTGCTGGGCAACCGCAACTAGGAATTTTGCGGCGCACAACTAAAAACTGCATACGTGCATATTTATCAAAGCCCCGTTGGATAGGAATATCTGCGGGGCTTTAATCTTTTGGATATACATTTGTATTAAATTTGAGATAACGGATGCAACGCGCATAATAAAATCATAAGTTGTATCTGCGGGGCCGGTTTATTCGTCAGGAGAAGAACTTATACATGGACAAACGACATATCGTTCTGGTCGATGATACAAAAGCCCTAGCCGAAATGTATGCGCTGGCGCTCGGAGCTGAGGGATATCAGGTTACGATCGCCTATTCGGGGACTGAATGTTTTCACATACTCGAAACAGATTCCTTCGCACCAGATCTTCTCATTCTCGACGTCAAACTCCCCGATATGGACGGCCTTCAAATGCTTGCTAGGTTGAAGGAGCGCGCGTTTGATGCTCCCGTCATCATCATCACAGGACATGGCTCGATCCACATGGCGGTGGAAGCTATGCGCCTTGGGGCGACGGACTTCATTGTCAAACCCTTCTCGCTTGAACGTTTGACCGAGAGCGTTTCCCGCGCTCTTGATGCGACAGGACTTGCAACAAAAGCGGAAATCAGCCTCGCGGAAGAAGATCTTGATGCGAAAGCACCTGAAACTGAAAACAAAGGCGCTGTCGCGCCAACCCGCACAGGCTTTGGTGGTTTCATTGGCATCTCTCCGCCGATGCAACTTGTCTATGACGTGATCGAAAGCGCCGCGAAGTCCAGCGCCACCGTTTTTATCACGGGAGAATCTGGAACAGGCAAGGAAATCTGCGCCGAGGCGATCCACCGTTATTCCCGTCGCGCAAATGAACCTTTCATCGCCATCAACTGCGCCGCCATCCCGCGCGAGTTACTTGAATCTGAACTTTTCGGTCATATGAAAGGTGCCTTCACGGGCGCCTTCACAGAACGTGAGGGCGCTGTCGGACAAGCAAACGGCGGAACATTGTTCTTAGATGAGATCGCTGAAATGGCACCGGAAATGCAGACAAAACTGCTCCGCTTTTTACAAAACTTAACTTATCGAAAAGTCGGTGGCGGCAAGATGGAACGCGCAAACGTCCGTATTGTTTGTGCCACGAACCGCGATCCTATCGCTGAAATCCGTGCCGGAAATTTACGGCAAGACTTGTATTACCGCCTGCATGTTATCCCGATCCATATGCCCCCATTGCGGGTGCGCAAAACCGATATTATCGATCTAGCCGATTATTTCTTGAAACAGTACGCACGTGAAGAGGGAAAATCTTTCAAATCTTTTGCGCAAGATGCAGAAAACGTGCTGACCAATTTCTCCTGGCCGGGAAATGTGCGCCAGCTTCAGAATATTGTACGAGGAATTGCCGTTCTTCACGAAGGCCGCTATGTGACGGCTCCCATGCTTCCCATGAATTTGCTACGTGAGACGGAATCTTCACAGCCACAAAATACCTTTTTACAGTCCCAGTTTCCCCACTTAAAAGAAGACGAAGACAATGTACGGCCCTTGTGGAAAGTGGAGCGAACCGCCATAGAAAATGCCATTGCATTGTGCGAAGGCAATATTCCCAAAGCCGCAGCGCTTCTGGAAATATCCCCATCAACCATTTATCGAAAAAAGATGGTATGGGACAAACACACCGGCGAGCAAACCAGCCACTATTTTTAAAAATCTCTTTTCGAAAGTAATTTTTCTCCATCTTGACCGTTTAAAGACCGCCTTCTATGGTAGGCTCACATCAAACAGTCAAGGGACCAGTGCTTATGATCAAGGAATTTAAGGAATTTATCGCCCGCGGAAATGTGATCGACCTTGCCGTCGGTATCATCATCGGGACAGCTTTTACCGCCGTCGTTAATTCCGTGGTCGGCGACCTTGTCATGCCTATCATCGGTGCCATCATGGCTGGCGTTGATTTCTCTGATTATTTCATCGCCCTGAACGGCGAGAGTTATGCCAACCTGAAGGCCGCCAAGGACGCAGGCGCCGCCGTTGTGACCTACGGTCAATTCATCAATGTCGCCATCAACTTCCTGATCGTTTCCTTCGTGGTGTTCATTCTGGTAAAAAACGTGAACCGCCTGAAGAAAAAGGTTGAAGCCACGCCAGAAGAAGCTCCCGCTGATATTAAGCTGCTTACGGAAATCCGCGATCTTTTGAAAAAATAAATTCTACCAATTACTTAACAAGACGGCCTTTCGGAAACGGGGGCCGTTTTTTTGCTTGATACTATGAAGAAACTTCCCTATTTTCCCCGCTACCAGACTTTCTTCATTCGTGGGGGTATAGCTCAGCTGGGAGAGCGCTTGCATGGCATGCAAGAGGTCGGCGGTTCGATCCCGCTTACCTCCACCAATTTTCCAAAAACATATCAGCGCTCCAGATTGCCAAACTTGATTGCAATCAAGGAAAAGATGTTCAGTACCAGAAATCCTGCGGCCACCGGCATCAGTGTACCGTCATACATCTGGCCAATAACCGAACCTGCGACCGTGGACATGGCCGACGTCATAGCCCCAGTGACAGCGGCGGCAATACCTGCGAGATGTCCCATAGGTTCCATAGCGACGGCATTAAGATTGCCGAACAATAAACCGAAGGCAAAAAAGACAGCTCCTGCATACGCAACAAACATCCAGACCGGCACATCCATCAGCAAATTCACAACGAGAAAGAGCGATGATGCCGCGATGATGCCCATCGTGGACCAGGCGCAAATAGCGGGAAGCGTGAATTTTTTCACGATACGAGAGTTGAAAAGACTGGCCGCGCCGAGCACCAGCGCGAGACCGCCGAAATAGAGCGAAAAATCAGTGCCGACGGCATAGCGCTCCATAAATATTTGCTGGCAGGAATTCAGGTAGCCGAAGAAACTTCCGAAACACAGCCCCATGGCGAGAGTATAGCAAACCGTCACGCGGGTTTTAAAAACGATTCCGAAGCCATGGAAAATGGCCTTCATGCTGAACGGGATTTTGTCTTCAGGGTGCAATGTTTCTTCCAGCCGGAAATAGACCCACACAGACAGAGCGAGCGCCATCACGATGTAGAGAATGAAGAGTGCGCGCCATGATGCAATGAACAAAAGCCCTTGGCCGATCATAGGCGCGATTGCCGGCACGAGTATAAAGATCATCATCACAAGCGACATGATGCGGGCCATTTCATTGCCGGAAAACTTGTCGCGCACGATGGCCACGGCCGTCACATAGGGGGCCGACACGCCGATCCCCTGAATAACGCGGCCCACAAGCAACATATCGATATCGTGCGCGAGATAACAAACGAGGCTACCCAGAATATAAATGGCAAACCCGCAATATAAAACTTTCTTTCGTCCGATGGCATCGGACAGCGGACCGAAGAACAGTTCGCCGATCCCCATGCCTACGAAAATAAAGACAATAATGAACTGCACCTGATTGGGAAAGGCGACATTCAGGTCACCGCCCATGATTCCGAGAGCGGGCATCATCGCATCGATAGAGATGGCGACGATAGACATCAGCGATGCCATAAGGATGATAAATTCAGTCACGGGGATTCCTTCACAAGATCAGTGCGGCAGCCATTTGGTCATGGCTTCCAAAATCGCTTGCCAAGGCTCCGGCAATTTCACGAAATACGGAAGCAGCGGGATCATCGGGCCAACGGCCGATCCTGTCAACTGTAGCGCAGAGCGCAAATCGAATGGAATGACACGCATGCCGTGGATGCGGTCGTAAAAACCGCTCAGGAGATTCAATTGCGACAATTCGCCGCGGGCGTTTACATCGCATTCATCGTTGGCACATCTGGAATTGAGCCACTGCTCCTCTACGCGCAAAGCCGCGGCCATGGCGCGTTCACGAAACTGGTCCATGGCGCGCTTTTTGGTGCGGGCGAGCTGTTTGGTAAACAGCAGCAGGGGTGAAAGAAAGATCAGCGGCGCGCCGATGACAAAGCCTACGACCGGTCCCCAAACAGGCGGAAGATCCAGCGGCGCATGCTCTACGGCGATTTTATACCCGATGGTGGAAACGATGTTGCTCACGCCGAAGGCAAGGATGACGATAGCGAATTTGGCTTGCGTTTCGCTTAGAAACCCTATTCCGCCGGTGTGGTCCGGATGGGACGCCACCAATACCAGTTTGAATTTGGACACTTGGCGCAGGTACCAATACCAAAGACCGATCTTCCAAATCCAGCGCACCCACCAGAAAATCTGGATCGGTAGCGCTACAAAAGTTTCCCATGCTCCCGTCATGGTGAAATTGCGGGCATGGGAAACCGGGTCCTTGGCCACGTGCCATGTCTGCATGGCGTCGCCCGGCCAGAACAGCTCCGGCCCTATGGTCATCAAGGACAGAACAAAAGCGATGATGAAACAGATAATTTCAGGGGAAGCCTTGCGGCGCAATCTGGCGACCTCGTCTTCTATCGCGCGAAGTTTGGGTCGATCCTGCGCGGAAACAATGCCCGATCCTTCAAAATCGCGGGCGGCGGCAAGGATGTTGTCGGACAGAATCTTCTCGGCGATGATGAACAGCGGCAAACCGATAAAGAATTGCGTGTAGGCCGCGAAATCATAGAAAAAATTCATCGCAATCCTGGCGTCTTCGGGAAGAGCATCAGGGATGACCGTAAAAGACGCCATCACAGCCATCGGACACCATGTTATTCCGATGAGAAGAACAATGCGGGCCAAAAGATCCAGAGGCTTTCTTGCGCCTATGCCCAGCTTGGCGAAGGCGCGGTTGACAAGATCGCCTTCGAAAAGGGAAAACTGGCCCTGATGCTTGTCGTCCTGTTCGTCTTCCATATCGCGCTTTTTGCTTAGAAACTCTCCGAGCTACCCGAAGACGGCGCGCTCGCTTTCGCTACAGTTATAAGACTGCCCCTTCGTACGCACCAGAGTTTTATCGCCGTCTGTTGCAAGGTCTTGGTGAGCAATGTTTGGGGCACCCATTCCGGGACCATCCGGTGGGCGGGGCGTGCCATGGCTTAAACTCATGGTCCTATAAGAAGATATGTGTTTACCCGATCTGCTTGTTCGTAAAGTGTTTTTTCCTCTTTTGGGGATGCGGCGCTGCCGCTAGACTATCGGCATAGAGGTTCATAGATGAAAAAATTAATTGCAGTATTATGTTTAATTATGGTAATCGGTGTCCTGCCGGGGTGCTCCAACACAGCCAACGGGGCTGGACGCGACATAGAAAACATGGGCGAGTGGATGCAGAATACGTTCTGATCCGATCGTCCCTAACACAGGAGAACGATCCATGATGTTACGCTTTATTTATATCTGCATGATTGTCGTTGCGGTTTCCGTTATAGCAACGGGCGCACAATATATGATGAAAGGCGTCGATGATGCCGCTCAAAACGTAGCCGCCCGGAATGCCGCCGACGCCGACGAAACCATTGCAGCCGTTCCGGAAGACATGTCCGCCGAAGCCCTGAACGATATTGAAACAGCTGCAGGCGACATGGATGACAAAGATGATAGCTTTAAAGGCGGATTTACGGGCGAAGCGCCTCAAGCCTTGAAAGAAGCTCCCGGCGAAACGCCCTCTTTGGACGCAACGCAGGATATTCCGGTAGCCGGTCCGCCTGTCGGACAGGCCGACTAGAATAACGCGCAAAAAGAAACGCCCCCTTTCGGGGGCGATTTTTTTACCTAGAAGCGCTTGCTCAGGTTGAAATAATATTTTGGGTCCTTGCCGTCGCCGCTTTGCGTTTGCACATCGCGCGTCAGCGGGAACGCCACGGCAAAGCCGGCATCCACATCCATCGGCAAATCCATGCGCACCCCGAAGCCGACGGATGTTAGAGAATCGTCTTTCGTGCCGGATGTCGTGGCATCCGTGTTCCAGACCTTGCCGATATCGTAGAAGGAGAACAGCTGGTAGGATTCCAGGAATTTCGTATCGAGCTTGAGCGGCTCTCTCCACTGCAATTCAACCTTGCCCGAAACGCCTTGGTCGCCCACGATTTCCGAAGGATCGTAGCCGCGGCCCGAATTGATGCCGCCGACGCCGAATTCTTCCGAAGACAAAAGCGCATTGCTGGCGATCTGTCCGCGGGCGGCAAGCAAGACGTTGAAGTTATCGGTAATGCGTTGCAGACGCTGGATTTCGGCTTCCAGTTTCGTGGCTTCCGGATCGGCCAGATCGCGCGTCATGTTTTCGTCGCCCTCTTCGCTTGCGCCGAAAATATTGACGCCTTTGGAAAGCTCGACATCCACAGTGTTGGCTGCTGCCGTTACCAATGTGTCGATGAACTCATAGCGGCCGCCCAGACGCAACGAGCTGATGCGGTCGCGGCGCGTGTCCTCGATGTTGTTTTCGCTCTTCACGCGGCGCCAGTCGAAGTTCAGGCGTCCATACAGGTTTTCGGTTCTTGAGCGGATGAACGGATGCGTTAAGCCAACGTTCAAAAGGTAAGAGCGCCCGTTGACATGGAACTGCTCCAGATCATAGCCCGGATCGGTGTCCGTCGCGCTGGCGTTGAAGTGGATTTTGGTGCCGTAGATGCCGATCGGCTGTTCATAGCCCACAGAACCGTAAGCGAGCTCGTACCAGCTTTGCGGCGCCATCACGAGCTGTGCGGAAATCGCTTCGTTTTGCCCCAGTAAGGAATTGAGCGTTGTCGCGGCACCAACCTGAATAGGTCCGAGATAGCGCGAGCCGTAATCATCCAAGCTGACGATGCCATCGACCGGATCATGGGTCAGGATAATCAAAAGATCGGCGGCGCCCGTTTTTGTCGTGGACGGACTCAGGATGCTACGCGCCGTGATGCCGGGCAGGTCGTTGATGATAAGAAGTTCGCGTTCCAGATCCTTGGCGTTCAAAGGACCGCCTGTGCTGATCTGCGAGGCGTAGTGCTTGATATTCTCCATATCGATCGGCGCGGATTCATCTTCTTTTTGAACCGTCACGGCATCGACATAGCCTTCAACGACGAGAAGCTTGGGCGTGCCGCCGTCGATTTCCTGCGGCGGAACAACCACCTGAGTCAGGATGTAGCCGTCATTGCGGTATTTCAGCGTCAGCTTGTTCGCGATGGTGTAGAAATCCGCAAGGCTGATCGTCTTGCCGATCTCGCTTGCATAAACGGATTGCAATTCGGCGGCGCTATAAACGGTCGCGCCTTCAACATTGATGCCGTTCAACTTGAATGTGATTTTTTCCGCTCCGGCCGGCGCGTTGATCGGCTTGGCTTCCTTCACGCTGACGACAGGGCCTGTATCCGTGGGCATTTCGGGTTGCTTGACTTCATCACCTGCGCGCGACGGGTCTGCAATACCTGTTTGCTGGTCAATCTGCGCGTACGCGCCGCCCGAGAAGAGCATCAAAGCCGATGTAGCGATGCCTGCAAGATAGAAAGAACGAAACTGACCCATGGCTTTCATTATAAAGCGCCCCTAAAATTTTGGATGTGTGTATAAAACGGACGTAGAGCTATTACAGATATTTCGAAAATACAAGGACCTAACAAGTCGGTCCGTGTGAAAAAATACGGGAATTTGTACCCGCCGACAATATGCCATTCTCTAATATATCGAGATAAAAAGCAGGCTGTTGCAGGAAAACCGCATTTTTCCGTAATAAATTAGAAAAGACTGATGTAATACTGCAATGCAAAAGGTTAAAATTCCCTTAAAAACTATTGTTTTCATGTTCAAAAAGTGGCATTGATGCGCGGTCGCAAACTATTGCCATAAATTTTTTTCGGAAAATCCAGACGGGTTTTCACCCTTGTAGATTACGTAATTATTGTGAGATGGAGAGAACAATATGAAACTTGCACAAAACGGTATCGCTGCGAACTTCGGCCTGGTTGGAAAAAGCGTGCGCCGCTATCTGGCGACAACCGCCCTCACGGCAACGGGATTGATGGCCATCGCCTCTCCCGCTCTGGCAGACAACTGGACGGATCACGTTGCAAGCGAAGGCTCCATCTCCATCGATACAACGACGCCGAATACAACGAACATCACGCAGCACACGGATTTCACGAAAGTCCACGGCGACGGCGACATCAACGCGGGCTGGACCGTCAACGTGGCGCAGCCTTCCAGTTCTTCCAAATATGTTCTCTACGACACCGAAGCCGACCCAACGAAAATCATGGGTAACCTGAATGCGAACGGCAAGATTTACATTTTCGACCGCGACGGCGTCATATTCGGCAGGGACTCCGTCGTAAACGTCGGCAGCATTATTGCTTCGACCAAATACATTGATGATGAAACCATCAAAAACGGCGGAACAGTTGAATTCAAGCCTTTCGCAGACAACGGCCGCGCCGAAGGCGGCGTTGTCAATGAAGGAAGCATCACCGTTGCAGAAGGCGGCCTTGCCGCTTTTGTTGCGCCGAATGTCGTAAACGACGGCGTTATCAACGCAAAGATGGGAACATTCGTTGCCGCCTCCGGCGAGAAAGTCACGCTTGACCTTTACGGCGACAATCTCGTCGAAGTCGCGGTTGAAGGCCAACTCAGCAACGCCCTGATCGAAAACAAAGGAACGATCAAAGCCGAAGGCGGCAATGTCGTTCTTACGGCGGCGGCGGCTAAAGACGCCGTTGACAATGTCATCAACATGGAAGGCGTCATCGATGTTTCGTCCGTTTCTACAAAAGGCGGAAAAATCGTGCTGTCCGGCGGCAACAGCGGCACGGTAAAAGTTTCCGGCTCGCTTAAAGCCGACGGAAAAACAGGCGGCGGTGCCATCGATGTAACAGGCGACAATATCAACGTCGCAGACACGGCGTTGCTTTCGGCGGATGCCACGCACACAGGCAACGGCGGCACGATCAAGGTTATCGCCCAAGACCACGCAGACTTCCGCGGATCCGTCTTCGCCCGCGGCGGCGCGGGTGCGGGCAACGGCGGCTTTGTCGAAATTTCCGGCTATGGCGCACTGGGCTTTTCCGGCTACACGGATTTGAGCGCTACAAACGGTACAATGGGTACGGTCCTTCTTGACCCCACCTTCGCTATTATTCATTCCGGCTTGATGCACGAGCCGCTTGGCTTGGGCTACGTTCTGTCCGCACAAGCGCTCGCAAACTCGATGAAGAATTCCAACTACATCGTTCAAGCGGATGAATATATTGATGTGGGCACGAAACCCGGCTCCTACAACACCGGCAATGCCATTATAGACGCCATTTTGAACGCTCTTCCCGATGGTAATATCGACCTGAGCACCTATGCCATTCCGTTTGTCAATGTCGTTCCATACTTCCCGTTTATCATCGCTGGCGTTGACACAGGCACAACAGCAGGAAGCATCACGTTTGATTCCGACACTGTAAACTTCAACCGCAATCTTACCATGGGCAACGGTAACGTGACCGTTGATGCGAACACCGTAAACTTGAATGCCATTCTGAAAGCAAAAGATGGTAGCACGCTGGGCGATACGCGCATCTCCAGCAACGCAAATACGGTCAATGTTCTTTCCAATGCGGCTAAAATCCAGCAAGGCGTCTGGCTGGCCGATGATGCTGGCGGCGCGACAGTGAATGTTGCCGCAGGGACATACAATGAAACAGTCAATATCGGCAAAGCCGTAACCCTTATCGGCGGCGGCGTTGCGATTGTTGATCCAAACTCACCAGCTTTTGTTGTAACAGGCAACGATGTTACAATTGACGGCTTTAACATCGTCAACACATCGGGTGCAGACGGCTATGGCGTGTTTGTTAATGGCGCGGCCAACACCACGATCAAAAACAACGTTATCAACAACACATCGGCGCAAGGCATCTACGCCAAGGACGCAACGGGTCTGAAGATCACGAACAACACGATCGACAAGACAACCGATGATGCCATCCTCGTCGATACAACGGCATCCGATACTGTTATCACCGACAACAAGATCGGAACGCTCGAAGGCGTCAAAGGCAACGGCATTCATATCATCAATGCAAAGGGCGGCGTCGTTCAGCGCAACACGATTACCAATGCCAAGGAAAACAAATACGATCACGGCCACGGCATCTATCTTTCAAACACCCAGAACGTTTTGGTCGGCGGGTTTACGATCCTCGACGCCAACATTATTACAGGTTCCGGCCTCGACGGCATCAAAGTGTTCGCGGGCGAAAACAACAGCCTGTACTACAACTCGATCGCAGATTCGGGCCGCGAAGGAATCTATGGCGAAGGCACGAACAAGCTTTACGTCATAGGCAACACGGTTAAGAATTCTGGTCTCGTTCCGGGCAACTTCGCCGGCGTGCGCGTCAAGAACAGCAAGAACATCTATGTTACATCGAACACAATTTCGGATTCGGAATACGGTGTTCGTTTCGACAGCAATGTTTTGGGCGATGAAAACTACATTTGGGGCAACACGATCAGCCACACCTACCAAGACGGTATCACGGTTGATGCCGCGCAAAACGTTATCATCGAAGCCAACAAAGTTACGGATACGGGCCACAACGGCATCCAGCTGACCAATTCCACCGGCACGCTGAAAATCTTCAACAACGAAATCGGCGAAGATGAGACTGAAATCCACGGCAACGGGATTTATCTAGACAACATCGATGGCGCCGTCATCGAAAGCAACCGCATCAAACACGTTACGGTCAACGAACATGATAGCGGTCATGGTATCTATCTGCACCACTCCGACAACATCATGGTCGGCGGCTATTTCAGCACGGCGCAAGGCAACACGATCGCCAACGTCGGTAAGGACGGCATCAAGGATGAAGGCGGTACCAACAACCACCTTTACTACAATACCATTACGGATGCTGGCCGCGAGGGCATCTTTGCCCAAGGCACGAGCGGTGTTACAATCGTCGGCAACACGATCACCAATTTCGGCATCTACTTCCCTGCAGAAAAATTCGCAGGCGTAGAAGTCAAAGGCGGAGATCATGCCTATGTGGTCAGCAACAACATCTCCGACGGAGGCTACGGCGTTCGCATGCGCAACGTTGCGGGCACTGACAACTACATCTGGGGCAACAAAGTCCGCAACGTTACCGAAGATGGCATCTATTCCGAAAGCACCGACTATCTGGTTGTTGAGAAAAACGATGTGGCGGATACGGGCGGCAACGGTATCTACCTGAATGGTTCGAATGGCTATCTGAATGTTCTGAGCAACGTTGTATCCACCACCGGAAAAAACGGCATCAAGCTCGGCGAATTTGAAGATGCTGATGTGACGGGCAACAGAGTTGATTTGGCTGGCTACGACGGCATCCACATCGAATACTTCAATAATGCCTTCGTGGGCGGAACAAACGTCATCAGCCGTTCCGGCGACGACGGAATCGAAGCACACAACGGTCACTGGGTCGAAATCGACGGCAACGTGATTTCCGAATCCGGATACGGCACGATTGTTCCGGAAGAGCCGGGGGAATATGACGGCTATGATGAATTCAACGGCGGTAGCGATGGTGTTTCCGTGCGCAGTATCGGTGGCCAGTATGTCTACGGTGACGACGAAGGCGATGATGAAGTCGTCTATAAAAAAGTTGTTGGATACTACGAAGACGGCTCGGTTCGCATCACGAACAACCAGATCGCTATCAGCGGCGATGACGGAATCGATGTTGACGGCGTTGAAGGCTATGTCTATGTCGCTAAAAATACAGTCAGCAATTCGGGCACGGACGGCGAAACCGTTTACGGCGATTACGATGAATTCGGCGCGGACGGCATCCATATTCAAAATGTCAGCCAAGGCTATGGCGATTATTCCGGCGATATCCGCGAAGGCGATATCGGCAATGGCGAGTATAATATCGTCGTCTCCGGCAATACGATCTCCACAAGCCTCGATGACGGCATCGAAATTCTCGGCTACACGGACTACGACTATGGCTACGACGACAGAGTGTCTATCGCCTATGAAGGTGAAGGTTACTACTACGGCGATACGGGTCGCGTTCTTGTCGGCGGTTTCGGTGAAGGGGAAGCCAACATCATCACCAATTCCGGCTACGGAAATCCAGGAGACGGCTACGGCTACGGACAAGACGGCGACTATAACTACTACAACAATGGCGACGGCATCCATGTGGCCAACGTTTACGCCGATGGATATGCCAGCGCCGGTTCTATCGGCGATGGCGAATTCTCCGGCTATGCGGTTGACGTTCTGGGCAACACGGTAACCAATTCCGGCGATGATGGTATTGAAGTCATCAATTCCAGCTCGACACTGATCGACGACAACACAGTGAAAAACTCCGGCTACGTCATAACGGGCGAAGGAACCTATGCCGGCGACTATTACGGCGCGGACGGCATCCATGTCCGCAATGTCGGCGGCTATGCTGGCGACGTTTACTACGAGCGCGCTACGGGGGGCGAAGGTTATGCTTATACACCGTACTCCGTTGTTATCCGTGAAAATGATGTCGATCAATCCTTCGACGACGGTATTCAGGTCGAAAACAACAGATGGGATATGGAATATTCCAATTCGATCCTCGTAGATTCGAACGAAAATGTTTCGAACTCCGGCAACCATGGCCTTTACATCTCGGGCGCTTACCACCCGAATGAAGAATATGGCTACGGCCGTGTAATTGTGACCCGCAACAATTTCAGCAACTTCGCCATCGGCGCTGAATTTGAATCCGGCCTCATCGACTTTACAGGCGTTACGCTTGGCGCACCTTCGGGCACGAACATGGGCAATACGTTCACCGTTCCTGCAGGATCGACAGACCGCATTGGCCTTCGTTTCTCCCCATACTATGGCGGTGGTATTCCAGCCTTCGCCAAAATCGCAGAAGGTGAAGGCGAGTATTACTATTCCTACCTCAACCTTGTTGATGATGACGGGCTCGGCTCCACGCCATACCCGACGACGCCAACGAACTTCGGCGGCACCATCGGAAGCCAGACATTCACGGGCTTTACAGGAGCACGCAACTTCTATGTTTATCTGAATGACGGCGCGTTCACGAATGACGGCACGCCAATCTGGCTGAACGGTCTGAATTCCACCTACGACGGCATTGCGCCTTCTTCGACAGGCGGCGTTCTGACGCAAGCGCAATTCGATTTCCTCGAAAACCGCTTCCAACACTATCCGGACAATAGCTCGACCGATATCTTCTGGTTTGGTTTCGTTCCGGAAGCACAGCCTGCGATCGCACAAGAAGACCTGTTCAACACCTATGATCCTTTCAATGGCGACCTGACAGGCCTCAACGTTCGCATCGTCGGTCTGCCAAGATTGCCGGGACAAACATTCACGCCGCAATCGACCGCTTCGATCCTGAACCAGATTCAGACCTACGCGGGCGGCGACAGCAACACGCCGGAATCGCTGAACAACATCGAAACGGCGGCCGGCGGTAGCTCGACCACGGGTAGCCTGACTCCAAACGCGTCACAGGCACAAGATCTTGCACAGATTGAAACCGAAGCTGGCGGCAATGACACGCAAGCATGCTGGGGCGACGCCATCAACGCGGCGGCCGGCGGCCAGAGCGTCAATGTTGTCTACAGCGGCTCCTTCGATGCAAACCTGAATCAGGCCGCACAATGCGGGACCAGCTTCTAAGATCTGAAACACGCGAAAAACCCCGCCATGGCGGGGTTTTTTAATGCTGAAATCCAATAACTTTCAATCAGTTACTGAATATTTTCGCTTTCGAAGCGACAAAATGAGCCGCGGCGTGTTAGTCTCACCCTAACAAACAAAAGTAAATCGCGTGTGTCATGACCGACCAAAATTCTGAAAAAATCCTCTCCATCCGCGAAGCGCGATCCGATGAGGACTACCATCTTTCCTATCCCATCGTGCGTCAGCTTTTTCCGCAACTTGATATGCAGACTTACGCGCACCGCGTTTTCGTTGCGCGCGCCACAGGATACCGCATGTTCATGGGCGAAGCCGACGGCGAGTTGGTAGGCGTGATCGGCGTTTGTCCGAACCACAATCTGCATGATGGATTTGTCAGCTATATCGAACATGTCGTCGTCGATGCCGCGCATCGCGGTCATGGATACGGCTCGCAGCTGATTAAATTCGCCGAAGAACGCGCGCTCGAAGAAGGATGCTATCTGATCGAACTGGATACGGATATCGGCGCGACGCGCGCTGCCGCTTTGTACGAAGACAGCGGCTATCAGAAAATCGGCGATTATTACCACAAAGTTCTACGCAAAGATCCTTACAGCGACTAAACATGTTCGCTTATTTCGGCAACAGGAAATAATAGCGGCCCTTGGCCTTCATCGGGCCTGCCATTTTTTCGGCCATCGCGCCGCCGCCCCAGAATACATCGCCGCGCACCGCGCCGCGAATAGCGCCGCCGGTGTCCTGCGCCATCATCAAACGCTGCAACTTCGCGCCTGTTTCATCCGCATAATCGGCATCGAGATAAACCGGAAATCCATAGGGCAGCTTGCCGCGGTCGATGGCGAGCGAGCGCTTGGTCGTCAAAGCCACGCCCTCACCGCCTTGCGGGCCTGCGCCCGCGCCGTCATTGGGCTGTTCTTTAAAGAATACAAACGACGGGTTCGTGTTCATCAGTTCTTCGGCCTTGTCTGGATTTTGCGTCAGCCACGCGCGAATAGAATCCATCGACACCTCGTCTTTGGTATAAATGCCGCGCTTCACAAGCTCGCGTCCGATCGCGTAATACGGATGGCCGTTTTGTCCGTCATAGCCGACCCGCATGATTGATCCATCATCCATATGCACGACGCCCGATCCTTGCACCTGCACGAAAAACGCGTCATGCGGATCGTCCAGATAGACAATCGGGCGATATTGCGACGCGGGCAGTTTTCCAGCCTCGATCTGCGCACGGCTTTCATACGGCTTCAATTTCCCATCAAGCACGCGGCCCGCAATCCTTTGGCCCTTCAACTCTTCGCGGAAATCGCCCAGCTCGACCATCACAAGATCGGACGGACGGCCCAGCAAAGGATATTGGAACGCACCGTGCTTTATACGCGATCCGTTGAGCGTGGATTCATAATACCCCGTGAATAATCCTTCGGGATTTCCAGCAGCGGTCGCCCGCATGACTTTGAAGTTTCGTTCGAGAAAAGAACGTACAGCCGCAGGCGATCCGGCATCAACAGATGCTATATCTCGGCATGGCTTCTGCCATTCCCCATATGTGCCGAATGCAGAATTTGAGGAGAATTTCTCGCTTGGCGATTTTTTCAAGATGCGGGCGCAAGAGGTACGATAGGCGCCGACAAACCCGTCCAGCCTGTCATTGCCCCATCCTGGAAGATCGGAAAAGGAGGCGGGTTTCAGTTCCAGCGGCGCTTTATCGTCGCCGCTTGTCGTTGTGCCTGTACCAGCGCAACCGCTCGTGATAAGGACCAGGCAAAGGATAAGAATTTTTTTCATACGACAAGACCTTTTGCGAAAAAGAAGATGAGTCTTTATCGCATGGCTTTGGCATTACGAACAGGGGGGAATATCAACCTGCGTCCGGAACGGGCGTCTTGTGATCTTCTTGCACATCTCCGTCGCGTGTCTCTTGCAAGTACCACATCGGATCACGATTTTTGACGTTGCGCGAGAATGTCCAGATATCGTTCATTTCCGTGATACGGTCAGGATCGCCGGATAGAATTACGCCCTCGCGGTTTTTAATGACGCAAGTTTCATCGGCGATAAAGCGCACCGTAACATGCGCATTGCGGCCATCGAACGACACATTCATGATGTCCATTTTGCGAACCGCGTGAATTTCCGTGCTCATGCTTTCGCCGCGCGCCGCGCGATCCTTGATGGCGTTTTGGAACGCCGCAAAAACCTGCGGCTCCAAAAACTCTTTCAATGTTTCTTCATCGCCCGCCGCGAAGGCTTCAACGATCATAACAAAAGCATCTTGTGCACCAGTAGCAAAACGGGCGAGATCGAAATCGCGGTCAACGCGGGAAATCTCCATCAGCACGCGCTCGGCATCGGCTCCCGACAATGTTACATTGCGCGGCAGAGATGGCCGTCCGGCATCAGCGAGCGGCAAGGTGACGACTTTATCACCCGAAAGATCGGTCAAGGGATCAGAAGGATTACCCTCTACGGGTGTCGTAAACGGGTTCGGGCGCTCGCGTTCGTCGCCATGGCGGGTTCCAAGTACGCTCCGAAGCCAGAAAACCAGTCCGGCAGCAACCAGCGCATAAATAATCAATGTGGCGTCCAAATCTGAAAAATCCTTGTTTTTGGTTGCATTCGCCCCCCGTCTCCTTACTTTATCACAGACTCTCAATGAAAAGGAAAGAGCTTTGTCCTAATAGGGGTTTAACAGGCGTACAGGCCTCTATAATCTGGGATTTTTACGCACAAAAACAACCACGCAAGACATGGAAACCACGTATGTTTTTCTGGCAAGGGGCTGTCGGCCTACTTCTTCTCGAATTTTTTGTGTTTTTTGCTGTGATCAGCAAGATCGGACTGGTGAAAACCTTCTTGCTGTGGATGATTTCCGCGATCATCGGAAGCTGGCTTGTCCGCAGACAAGGGCTCGAAACGTTCATCAAAATTCAGACTGCCCTTAATCGCGGAACTGTACCTGTGGATGAAATTTTTGACGGCTTCTGCCTTTTTGCGGCGGGAGCGCTTTTGATTCTGCCGGGCTTTGTCAGTGATATCGTGGCATTCTTTCTTCTTGTTCCACAAATACGTCAATTACTGCGCAAGTACATCCCCGAAGGCACCCTAGCAACATCTGCAGGCGCCGACAGCGATGTTATCGACGGAAGCTATGTACGTGTGGAAGAAAGTGTGGAATTTATTGAAAAACCTAATGATGTTCCGCCAAAAAACACATGATTTCAACAAAGTTATCCGCCAAATATTTTTCGTGTTTTAAACCTATTTTGCACAGGTTTTTCCTACTTTATCCCCCTTTGTTGCGACACTGGACCTCCGGGGCCTATCCGTGCTAACTCCATAACGATTAGACTTATCAAGAAAGAAGAACTATGGCCGAACAAACCCGCGTCGATGTCGAATTGCCCGTCCTGCCTGTGCAAGTCCATGCGCAGTATGTGAAGGATTTTTCCTTTGAAAATCCCAATGCGCCGGATTCCCTGCGCGCCGGTGCGGGCCGTCCCGATATGGATGTGAACATTGTGCTCGACGCCGCCAAGATCAACGACGAATCCAATCCCGATCTTTACGAATCCAGTCTTAAACTAACGGTTCGTTCCTTGCGCGATGGCGCACCGCTCTTCATAGCAGAGATCGTTTATGCGGCGTTGGTGACCGTGAAAGACATACCCGGACCGCAAATCAAATCCCTTTTGTACGTCGATATCCCCCAGATGCTCTTTCCCTTCGCCCGCCAGATGCTGGCCAGCGCCGTCTCAAACGGCGGATTTCCGCCATTGTTGCTAACCCCAATTGATTTCCGCGCCATGTATGCCAATTCGGCCAAAAAGGATGCGGACGGCCTCGCCGCCTAAGGCCTCTTTTCTCCAGTAGCGGGGGGCGTTTTTTGTACAAACGCCTCTTTTCGAACCCCCCTTTCTCTAGTAGCATGAGAGGGCTGTGTATCGTTCTGTGAATGATTTCATATTTTTGTTCTCTTACAATGGGTTGCGCCCGCAATCCTTAAATAGTTAAAATTTTAGCGGTTTTTAACCGTTCAGGCCGGATAATAAAGGTTGGGGTATTTTGTCCGAACCATTCGCGGCTTGAAGGGGGCGGCTCGCTGGGGTTTGTCATTGCTACGCTTTATGAAAAAATACTTCGCGCACAAAGACATCCATGCTTTGGTACGCGAATCCAATCCTCCTGCACGCAACGCGGGGAATATTTTCTTCGCGCTTTTTGCCGCCCTCGCCATGGTCGGCGCGGTAGGATACGGATTCAACAGCGTCTTGCGCGGCCCGATGAGCACGATGACGGAAGTCACGCGCAAAACGCTGGCCGAAAATACGGTCATCACGACTTCGCGTCTCGCCATCGTCAATGCGACACAGCAAAAAGACACTCTGACCAACGCCGATATTTCCGATTGCGACAGCGACGGTTCGATCGAACCGCTTCCCTATACGGATGCGGGCGGCGCAGAAAGTCCTGTGGGCGGCGGCTATCTTCCGACAGGCCTTGTTCCTGATGACAAGGATCCATGGAATACACGCTACGGGTATTGCGCCTGGGATGTCGGATCGATATCCGTTTCCGATGCTGTTGCGGCCTGCGGCGGCGCAACGCCAGGGCGCCTGCAAGGCGGATCGGATCAAAAGCAATATGTTATCGCACTCATCAGTGCAGGGAAGGATCGTAAATTTCAGACAAGTTGCACTGCGTTCAACGCATTGACACCGAACGCATCGTTGATTACACGCACGCCCGGAAGCGACGACATCGTTCTTGCCTACAGCTATAGAGAAGCAAACGATCTTGGCGCGGGCCTTTGGAAGCCTAAAGCGAACGACAGCGGAACCGCCGTCACACCCAAGGGGCTCGAAGTTAAGCAGGGCGGGACCATCGCGGGTGGTGTCGTTCTTACCGGTAACAGTTTAACTGGTGGGGGCCTTCGTTTGCCCGGAGACCCCGGCGACAATTCTTTGACCGGCGCTTGTGCCACGGTTAATGACAAGCAGATACGCCGTAACACCGGCACAAACCCGCCTACAATTGAAATTTGCGATCAATCGCTGGGCTGGACGCCGCTATCGGGCGTGGGCACATCCAGCGAAAGTGGCGGCGGAAATGCAAGCCTCACAGGAACGTTGGTATCGTACTGGCAAATGGATGAAACGGGCGGAACAAGTGCATCCGATTCCAGCGGCAACAACAATGGAACACTCGTCAACGCGCCAGCCTGGACAACAGGATATCTGGGCAATGCGCTTCAATTTACGTCCGCCAGTTCCCAGTATGTCAGCGTTGAACGAAGCGCTAGTCTAGAGCCAACGGCGGTAACAGTTGTTGCATGGGTAAAACGCACAGGATCACCAGCAACATCCACGACTATTGTTGCAAAAAGCTGTAGTAGCGGATGTAGTCCCAACTACAGCTATGCGCTCACGCTTGAAAAATCGGGAACATCTTACTACCCGACGTTCGGCATTGGGACCGCGAGTGCGACAAGCACTTTGTCCGGTACAAGCTCTGCTGGCGACGGTCAATGGGTTCATGTCGTAGGTGTTTACAGCCCTTCAGCCACAGCGCCACAACAAAAAATCTACATCAACGGACAATTAGCGGACAGCAAAACGCTTACAGATGCTATCGCCTATTCCAAAACTGTTAACGACAAGGTTTTTATTGGATCGGGCGGCACAGGCGGGCCGTATATGAGCGGAATGATCGACGATGTCCGCATTTATAACTACGCGATGTCGGCGGCTGATATTAATGATCTATACAATGAGGCGCGCCCTTCGGATGTCAGCCTCAGCCGCCCCAAACGTCCGGCGCAAGCAATGGCATGGGGAATCGATGATGATGAGCGCACGGGTAACGGTCCGATATACCAAGAGCACGACGGACTGCAACCGGTTGTCTCCGCTTATGATTTTGTGCAGGTTTCGGCCGGCACCAAACATGCTTGTGGCGTTCGCGCGGGCGGAACGGTCTGGTGCTGGGGTGACCAGACAGACGGCAAGCTTGGTAACGGTGAAACGACTGCGGCAAGCATCAGCGTTCCTGTGCAGGTTCAAGAATTGTCGAATGTTTCAAAAGTTTCGGCCAGTGCAAACCGCACTTGTGCGATCAAACGCAACGGCCATGCTTACTGTTGGGGCAACGGTAGCGGTGGTCTCGGTGGTGGAAGCGCTACGACCAGCGCTACACCTATAGAAGTTTCTACCTACACCGATTTCGTTGATATCGCTACGGGCGTGAATTTTGCCTGCGGCGTACGTCAAAGTGGGGAAGCCGCCTGCTGGGGTACTGGATCGAAAGGTGTCATCGGCAACGGATCTACGGCAAACCAAAGCACGCCAGCCATCGTGTCTGACATCACGGACTTTGTCTCCATCACGGCCTCACGGAATGCGGGAAACCAGGCCTGCGGAATTACCAAAACAGGCGAAGCTTATTGCTGGGGTGAAGGCGTTGACGGAAGCCTGGGTAACGACACGGCAACCGGTCAGGAGAATTCGCCCGTTGCTGTTTACGATGATGATGAACCTAATTTCGTTGATATAGACACCAATGGCAACAAAGGTTGTGCGGTGCGGGGTACTGGTACGATCTGGTGCTGGGGGAATGGCGATGACGGACAAATCGGGAATGGCGGAACCAGCGATCAGGTTCGTCCTACACAAGTCTCCAACATCACGGATTTTGTAAAAGTCTCCGTTGGCAACACCCATGCCTGCGGCTTGCGCAAGGGCGGCGAAATCTGGTGCTGGGGAAGCAACACAAGTGGCCAGTTGGGCAAAGGCGATCACACAGGAACTAGTTCCATACCTGTCCGCGCTTACGGCTTTGGCTACGTCGATGTATCGGCAGGCGATTCTTTTACAACGGCTCTTGCTGATGTACGTGAGGAAAATCTATCGAGCGCGAATATTGCGCCGGTCAAACTGGCTTCTGCCGAAAAGCATGCCTGTATGGTGCGAAAAGACGGAACTGCGTGGTGCTGGGGCGAAGACGGTAGCGGACAACTTGGTAACGGTGCCGTTAGCGGTAGTCAGCAACAGCCCAGTCCAGTGAGTGATGCGGGACCCTGGCTGGATATCTCTACCGGCTTTGGTTCTACCTCGACCTGCGGATTAAAAACGGACGGGAGCGTGTGGTGCTGGGGTTCTGATTCAAACGGACAGCTTGGCGCTGGCGGGGCTGGCGACCAAACATCTCCTGTTGCCGTCGATGTTGCGGATGATGAGCTTATGTGGACGAAAGTTTCCGTCGGAACAGATCATGCCTGCGGTATTCGTACCGATGGTACAGCATGGTGCTGGGGATCGAACTCGAATGGAAAACTCGGCACAGGTGGCGGAAGCGTCTCCTCGCCTGCTGAAGTATCTGGCGATGACCTTTGGATTGATATTTCTGCCGGGCCTGACACGAGTTGCGGCATCAAAAAAGACGGAACTGCGTGGTGCTGGGGATCTGATTCGAACGGACAGCTCGGCAATGGAGCCGTTCTCAACACATCACAAAATACGCCTTCGCAAGTAGACGATCCCGGACCATGGGCAAAAATATCTGCAGGCAAAGCTACCTGCGGATTGAAAAACGATGGAAGCGTGTGGTGCTGGGGCAAAGACGAAAATGGTCTTATAGGCAATGGAAGCGACATAACTGAAGACCAAACATCTCCTGTAAGGGCTTTCACGAATGCACCCTTCATGTCTATTGCGGCTGGCGTAGAGCATAATTGCGGCACGGATATCTATGGCGGCGCGTGGTGCTGGGGGGCGGGTAACAATGGCCGCATCGGCAATGGTTTAAATGTCGCAGCACAAGAAATCCCTGTGCGGGTTACGGGTGCACAAAAATTCATGACCGCGCAACCCGGTATAAACGCATCTTGCGCAACCGACGTTAATGAAAATGTATGGTGCTGGGGTACGGATACGAACGGGCGGCTAGGAAACGGTTCATCTTTCGGATCTACCACTTTGCCAAGCAAGGTTCTCGACACACCCACCCGTAGCGCATGGTATGCCAATGAAACCAGCACGGGTTTATCCGCCTTGTGGAATCTAAACCCCATAATAGGAACAACGCGTTATATATCCGGTGATGGGACATCGACCGGCTTGCGTCTGCGCAGTGATGGGGCAAGTATCACACAAAGTACGGCAAACCAGTTACTTCTTGATGCCCGCGGCACATCTTATGCATCCCAAATTCGCTTGAATGTAGCTTCCGCAACAGCTTCCGGCGACGTAACGAGCGGCCTCGTGCATCGGTGGAAGATGGATGAAACTTATGGAACCTTTGTAGATGATTCTGTCGGAACAACCGACGGTGGGTGGGCATGGTCCGGGGTTCTGACACCTGCGACTGGTGTAGACAATGGCGCTCTATCCTTCAACGGATCGTCGGGATTTGTTCTCGTTACCTATAACGCGTCCTTATACTTGCCGCTTTACACGGTTTCTTTCTGGGCAAAAGGCTATACGGCGCCTACCACGGGTAGCGTTACAAGCAAGATGTTCGACCGGAACGAAAACTTTTCGGTCAACTGGAGCCACCAGTGGGGTTATCCGATAACTTGTGAACAAAACGATGGGTCAGGACGCGTAACCTCGCCCGTAATGCCGATCAATATGGTCGCAAACCAATGGTATTTTATCGTCTGCTCCTATGACGGCACCACCTTGCGCATGTACATCGATGGAAATCAGGTTTCCAGTGTTGCTGCCGGAACTCCTGTATCTGCTGCCTCTAATATGGGGATCGGCGCAGGATCGAACGGCTCCAGTCCGTTTAATGGCGCAATGGACGATGTCCGTATGTACAACCGGGCTTTAAGCGCCTCGGAAATACAACAGGTTTACGAGAACACATCGCAACTCTACGCAAACCGCTCAGTAGGGCTCGATTATAATACCGGATCGTTCGAAATTTCCCGAACGACAAATAACCCTGATGCCCTTGTGACAAGTCTGCAACCTGATCTTGAAATTGGTAGCACAGGCAATGTCGGCATCCGCACAAAAGGTGCGCCCGCTACAAAACTGGATGTCAACGGCGCGATCAAGATCGGCAATGACGGCGGTGGATGCACTTCGGGCAAAGTTGGAACAATTCAATGGACGGGTAGCGCGTGGCAATATTGCCGTAGTGGCGGTTCCTGGAGACCATGGGGTACGATGACCACAACCAGCGTCTTGATGAATACCAACAGCCAAGCCAATATTGCAGGAGTGAACGGCAGTTGCGCCGTCATGTCTGATGGCTATGCAAAATGCTGGGGACGCGCAGCAGATGGCGAACTTGGAAACGGAACAACAACCCCCGATGCAACCAAAGCCGTTACCGTTCATACCAGCACAGGCACACCTGGATGGTCGGATTGGAAACAAGTTGGTAGCGGCGGCAACCATGCGTGCGGCCTTCGTGCCGATGGCACTACTTGGTGCTGGGGGCTAGGCACGAACAGTCAGCTCGGAAACAATGGATCAGCATCCTCAAGCAGACCTGTTAGGGTTCAAAACAGCGATGGGTCCGGCGCAGGTTACTGGTCTGATTGGAAGCAACTAAGCATCGCTCGATATTACAGCTGTGGCTTGCGTAGCAACGGAACACTCTGGTGCTGGGGTACGGACACGAATGGAAGTATGGGTAATGGCACGACATCCAGCGTTAACGCTCGCCCTGTACAGGTAAAAAATAGTAGTGGTGCAGGTACATGGTCGGACTGGACCAGCGTGTATGGCTATTATCAGCAAACATGCGGTATCCGCACTGACGGATCGGCGTGGTGCTGGGGGAATGGCTCCAATGGACAATTGGGGAACGGTACAACAGCTACGACGAACAACCCATTGCCCATTCAGGTAAAGAACAGCGGTGGCGGCGGGAACTGGACCGATTGGCGAATGATTACCGCTGGGGCAGGCATGAGTTGCGGCATTCGTGCAGATGGGACGGCATGGTGCTGGGGTGGCATCAACAACTGGGGTTCGCGTGGCGACGGGCTGACCACAAACAACGTATCGCTTCCGGTACAAGTAAAAGACAGCGGCGGTGGTAGCGCTTACTCCGATTGGTTGAGCCTTAGTGCGGGCGGCGGTCAGGTGTGCGGCATCCGTGCAAATGGTAGCGCCTATTGCTGGGGATTGAATGCCAACGGTCAGGTGGGCGACAGTACATCCGGTACGAACAGATCTCTGCCAGTTCAGGTTTATGACAGCGCAGGGACTGGCTACTGGTATGACTGGGTTCAAGTCATCGCCGGTAATTCCCATACTTGCGGCATTCGCTCAAGCGGCACGACATGGTGCTGGGGTAATAACTCGAACGGCCGCCTTGGCAACAACAGCACAAGCCAGTCCACCATACCCGTGCAGGTGCAGTTCCAATGATAATGCCGCGCCCATACATATTGATGAGACGAAGATCCGGATCGCAATCCGGAAATATCTTCTTCATGCTGTTCGCCTCGATCGCCCTGATCGGCGTTTTCACGGTAGGCGCAGGCAATGTCGTCAAAGGCGTTGTCACATCCATGTCCGATGTCACACGCAAATCCGTTGCGGAAGAACGGATGAATTCCGGCGGACGGATTTCCATCCAGCAATCCGCCGGCTGCGATGTAGACACGCTCGGGCCCAACAACGATCAGGACATGATGGAACCACTACCGTTTAAAACGGCTACCGGGCCGCATCCAGACGGCGGCGGCTGGTTCCCTGACGATATCGGCGTCACGGAAAAAGATCCGTGGGGAACGCCTTACGGCTACTGCGCCTGGAATCCGGGCAATGGAACGTGCGGTGCGGGTGTAAACCTGCTGACAGGGTCAGATCAGCCGACAGATGTCGTAATTGCCGTTATCAGCGCCGGCAAAGACCGTCAATTCAGCACAAAATGCAACCCGCAAGGTGGCGGCGTAACAACGCCAGCAGATTGTACGGGTCTTGGCGACAATCACTATAACGATCCTGTTACAGGAAAATGTTTTTTTGTGACAAGCAATACAACAAACTTTTCCGGCGCAAACGCTTCTTGTGTTTCTGCTGGCGGCGATCATCTTGCAACATTGACGACCGCGGCCGAACAGGTAGCGATCACAAATCTTACAACCGTTAACTGGACATGGATTGCAGGAACAGATGATCCTTCTGAGGGCGTTTGGCGATGGACGCAAGGCCCGGAATCCGGAACGCAATTCTGGCAGGGCGATCAGAATGGGTCTGCTTTTGGCGGAAATTACGCAAGTTGGCAGAGTGGGGAACCAAATGGCGGAACTGGTGAAAACTGCGCAGGCACGCACCCTTCCGGGTATGGCTCGGGAAACTGGATAGATGAAAACTGCAATTCAAACCTTCGCGCAGTTTGTGAGAAAAATGCGACGGTTTCTCTGCCATCTGGCCCACCGGTCGATCGTGCTGCCGGATCGGACGACCTTATCATGGAATATACCTACAACGAGGCGAACGGTCTGAGCGGCAACGATCTCTGGCGCATCAAGGACGTTTCTAAAGACACAGCCACAATTGAAAAAGAGATCGATGTTACAGGCGGCGCGACGTTAGCGGGACCGCTCGCGCTGGAAAACGCCGGTCTTATTCTACCGGGCAATATCGATGTTGATGCCTGCGACGCGACGACGGACCAACAGCTTCGCATTAATTACGACGTTAGCCCGCCGGTGCTTGTCATCTGCGATTTCTCAGGCGGCGGTAGCGACTGGGAAGCCGTATCGATGGGGGGATCTGTTTCCAATTACGTGCCTCCCGAAGGAATCATCAGTCGCTGGAAACTGAATGAGACGACCGGAACGGCCGCCGAAGATTCCATCGGCGATCATGACGGAAGCTGGCAAGGCGGCGGTTCCGTCGTTTCGGTAAGTGGCCACGAAGGTACCGCTTACGATTTGAATGGAACAAATTATGTCTCCGTTCCCGACGACAACGACCTCGATTTGACAAGATTCACGCTATCGGCATGGATCAAACCGCATGGACTTCCTAACAACGGCGTAGAACGCATTGTCGGCAAGGGCATCGCCTATAATACGGCCAACTATGCGATGTTCTGGTCGCACTTCACGCCCGTCGCTTGCGAATACCGTAGCGATTCAGGATTTATTGCCACACCTTCTGCCGGTTCGGCCTTCCCTGCCGACACATGGTATCTTTTGACCTGCACATATGACGGCAATGATTTGAAGATGTATATCGACGGCGAGCTTGTACAAACGACCTCGTCGCAAATGACACCTCTCGTAAATTCCCAGGCCGTGGGTCTCGGCGCCCTGGGTAACGGGGACGAGAAATTTGATGGCATCATCGACGATGTCATGATTTTCAGCCGCGGTCTTTCTGCCGAAGAAGTCATGGATATCTATAATGACGAAAACACTGCGCTCGCTTATGAAAGTGGCCTGTGTGCAGGCGCAAGCGCTATAGGAGATCATTGCAACAACGGCAATGTCTACATGGGGGAATACGGAGGATATTACTATTATACGACGCCTTGCGATTTCGGTCAGACATGGAACGGTACCAGTTGTACAGGATCGCGCGGCACAAGACCTTGGAACTTCGGGAATACAAGCGGTGCGGTGTATGTGGGCGGAACAACCAACGACGATGGAACGACCAACACAACAACGCTGGAAGGGACGGATTCCGATAGCGTAACGACCGGGTTCCAGCCACATCGCGCCGCACAAGTTTGTGGTGATCTGAATTCTGGCGGTTATGAAGACTGGTTCCTGCCCTCAATCAATGAAATGAGCACAATTTTTTACCCGAACCGTGTGGCGATTGGAGGCTTTGAGACAAGCGGCTCTTTCTACACGAGTTCAACCGAAGCCGGTAGCTCGGGTGCTCCGCTTAATATCGCCCGCTTAAAAATGCAGGACGGGACCACATCGACAACGGGCGATCAAAAACCGGTCGCACAATATATTCGTTGCATGCGGCGCTTTTCAACCAACGCCACAACAGGGCCGGGCGGCCTGATCCATAGATGGAAACTAGACGAGACAACAGGAACAAGCGTTGAAGATTCAATCAGTGGAAATGATGGAAGCTGGGAGGGAGGCGGTAGTGTCGTGTCTGCTCCTGGACAGGATGGAACTGCTCTTAACCTGAACGCAACAAACTATATACAGGTTTTAAAAGACGTCACTATGGAAGCAACGCGCTATACGATTTCCATGTGGGTCAACGGCGACACGGCGCCCGTTACATCGACAACGACCAAACTTTATGATCGAAGCGATGATAAAACTTTTAACTGGAGCCATGACTGGGGAAGCCCGCTGGGATGCGAGCAAAAAGAAGCCTCTTCTGGGAATTGGTTTGGTACCGGGCCATCTGGCGTTACGGTCACACCGGGCCAATGGTATTTTGTGGCCTGTACTTATGATGGAACGCGCTTGCGCACCTATGTCGATGGGATCGAAAGAAGTAGTGTAGCCGTGGGTCCACCGGCGACCGGCCTTCCTTATAATTTTACGTTCGGAAGCGCCGTTTCCGGCTCGCTTAAATTCGACGGCAAAATGGACGATATCCGCTTCTTTAATCGTGCACTCTCTGCAGATGAAATGGTGGCACTTTACGAGGGCACATATGGGCAAACGATTGAAGAAGATGTCGCGTCCGATACTCAGGGTGTTCATCAGGAAATGAATGTCTGCAAGGCTGCCGGTAGCGGGCCCTTCACAAAGGTCGGCCAATCCGACAATGGATTTTATTACCGCACACCGCTGATGACCGAAGATTACCTCTACGTCGGTGGATACAATAACGGCCTGAGTGCTTTTGCGCGCGGCGCGGGAACACTGACGCGACTTGATAATGAGCAAGATGTCGATGGCAACACAATCAATGGGCAATATTTCGACGGCGCGACCATTTTCGTTGCGCAAGGAAGCGATGATCTGCTTGCTTACTCCTTTGATGGAACGAGCTTTACAAAAACAGGTCAGATCGCACCAGGTTCTGCCGCCCTCGATGTTACGGGAGACGGTCGCTATGTTTATGTTGCCGAAAGTGGTTTTGTCCGGGCTTACAGCTTTAGCGGCGGCACATTCACCTTGGCAGGGTCTTTCGACAATGCGGGAACGGCATCGAATATATGGTCGGATGGCACATACATATATGTCTCTGCCGGTAACGGCGGTTTTTACGTTCTGACCTTCTCTGGTAGCGCTTTCACACAAGTCGCGCAAATCACGCCCGCTGGCGGCGATACGCGCGCTTCATGGGGAGATGGTCATTACATCTATATTGCAACCAACAACTTGCTTGCCTATTCTTTTGACGGTACAGCCCTCACGCTGGCTGGCACATACAATTCCGGCCAAACACTAAGTTGGGGATTTGGTGACGGCGTCAATATTTTTGCAGGCTACGGAAGCACACAAATTCAGGCTTTGCGCTTTGATGGTAGCAACTTCAAAGTGATTTCATCCTATCCGATTGAAGATCAGGTCCGTGCCTTCCGCACGGACGGTAGTTACCTGTATGTTACATACCAAAACGACCCGATCGATATCTTCACCGGTTTTGCTTGCGATACGCCGACCGCTCTATCGGCCGCCACCGTTCTTGCCGCTGATAAATACCGTGGCCGTATTTCAACAGGCGAAGCCTCCAGTTGCGGGGTCAAACCGGATGGAACGGCGTGGTGTTGGGGCGCCGCCGATAATGGACAGCTTGGCAATGGTAGCGCCGCTGGCAACAAAACCTCACCGAGCCGCGTTAACGGGACGGCCGGATATGTTCAGATAACAACGGGGGACGATTTCAGTTGCGGCCTACAATCGAACGGTGCCATCTCCTGTTGGGGCTCTGACACAGGTGGGCGCCTTGGCAACGGTGCTGTGCTGACCGCGGACCAAACTTCTCCAAGCTCCCTTTCCGGAACGGGGCCATGGATACAGGTTTCAGCAGGAACGGAACATGCCTGCGGAATCAAGGCTGACGGCACCGCTTGGTGCTGGGGCGTAGATACAAACGGCCGCCTTGGCAACGGTGCTGGATCAGCCACACAAGAAGCGCCTAGCGCCGTGGATTCAACCAGCACATGGACGCAAATCAGCGCGGGTTATGATGGTTCGTGCGGGATCAAATCGGATGGTTCGGCGTGGTGCTGGGGGCGTAACAATTACGGGCAGCTCGGTAATAGCACAACCGGCACGGATGAAGTGTCTCCCTTTAAAGTCTCCGACGCAGGGCCATGGGTGCAGATCAGCCGCGGCTATGAATCGGTTTGCGGAGTAAAGCTCGATGGCTCTCTTTGGTGTTGGGGTCGAAACGAACTCGGACAACTCGGTAACGGCGCCATTAACACAACGCTTTATTCTATTCCTGCCCCCGTTTCCAACGCCGGGCCATGGCTCGACGTTTCCGTTTCTCTGACCGACGGAACCGTTTGCGGCGTGCAGACGAACGGGACCGCTTGGTGCTGGGGCGAAGACGACAAAGGCCAGCTCGGCAATGGAGACACGCTGACCTCTAGTATGCCGGTTCCAAGCCGCGTGCTGGATCCAGGACCGTGGGCCACGATTGTGGCAGGGAAAGAAAAAGCATGCGGCCTAAAAACTGACGGTTCGGCGTGGTGTTGGGGCACGGATGCGAACGGAGAACTCGGCAACGGGACCGCGATCGTGACCGACCCGATGCATATACCTTCAAGAGTTGAAAATTTTCCGAATATTTCACCGTGGCAATGGACAGACAACGGTACGACTTTGTCCGCCGCGGGCGCATCGAATATCTCCATGGGAACATCTGCAGGCATCAGCTACGATGCGACTGCCATTTCTTCACTGGGCAATGGCCTATCCTTCCCGTCTGCCGGCAATTCTGTCTTGCGGCAAAACCCCGGAAGTTCTGAATTGTTGCTTCAGGCTGCGGGAACAAACGCTTCCGCGCAATTATCTTGGAAAACGGTAACAGCCAGCGCGACCCGTAGCGCGGGCATTGACTATACAACGTCCTTCTTTGAACTGGGCGTAAATAATGCGGGCGTCTCCAACTATATGAACGCTATTACGCCACAAGTCGAAATTTCTACAACAGGAGGTGTTGGAGTTGGGACTTCCGGTACAATTCCAAACAAACTTACAATCAACGGCGGCCTGAAGATCGGTGCCGATAACAGCCTGCTCTGCACCGTCTTGCGCACGGGTGCCATCCGCTATGTCGGTGGTGCGACACCCTATCAATATTGCAATGGTTCTGCTTGGGTAACTTTATAAAATGGATGATAATGGCAACATGACCGTAAGCACGGCGATAGACAGAAAGAAACAGCGGGGTCGTGAGGCCGGTAACGCTATCTTGATGCTGTTCGCGGCTGTCGGAATGGCGGGCGTCATTACTTATGGACTAAATACGATTTTGCGAGGACCCGGCGCAACGTCTGCCAACATTACCCGTTCGACTATCGCGCAAAACAATCTTGTGGCTTCAACACGTCTGGCCATCGCATCCGCTACCACCCAGCAAACGAACGGCGGCGATTGTGATTCCGACGGCTTTGTTGAAGGATTACCTTACCGTGATCCGGGGTCAAAACCTGTGCCCACAGGCGGCGGACTTATTCCTTACACGATGGGGACAAGCGTTTCCGATCCTTGGGGAACAGAATACGGCTACTGTGTTTGGGATCCCGGCACAGTCACCACGATTCACGACTCCGTTCCTGCAAACGAAGTGCCGGGATGCGCGGATGTCCCTGCAGACGCTTCTATGAACAGGCTGACCGGCGCGCCGCGTGATGATCAGCCCGCGATCGCAGTTATCAGCGCAGGTAAGAATGGCACCTTTGAAACGTCTTGTAACGATTACGTTGATTTAGATGGTGATGGCGTACCGGATTCACCTATGCTCAACAAACCAGCCGGTAGCGACGATATTGTATTGAGCTACACCTATGCGGAAGCCAACGGTATCGGCGGAGGCTTGTGGAAAATTAACAGCGCTGACGCCAATTCCGCGCAAATAGACAAAAATATTGAATCGACAAGCACAGGTGGTGCGAGCTTTGATGGCGCCGTAAACCTAACCTCTCAGGGGATTGTTCTGCCGCCTGAAGGCGCCACCGGAGATTGCGATACCGAGGCAAAGAACGGTCAGCTTCGACGCAACACGACAACTACGCCGCCGACAATCGAGATGTGTGATTTCGCAAACGGCAACGGCTGGGTTGGAATTTCAGGTAGCGGCGAAGCGGCTCCGACTGATTTCCGTCCCGAACTGGGGAACTGTACTGCCAATCGCGGTGGGCCTTTCGCCGCTGTCGGTAATCTTTCCCCCACAACAGGGATCAAGGACATATGGACGCGTACCGGCGCCCGCAATCAAGATATCTACATCGCCAGCGCATCGGATGGCATCGGCATCTATAACTATGACGGTACGAATTTAATCGAAATAGATACCATCGGTGGCGGTAGCGCAGGCTGGTCCACATTGAGCGGCGATGACAACTATGTTTACGCCGGCGCAACGACAAGCGGCCAGCGCTTGGTCGCTCTTTCTTACAATGGGTCCGATCTTACCCAACTTGATAATGAGGCCTTCGCCACCAACGTCAACAGTGTCTGGTCTGATGGCGATTACGTCTATGCGGCGGCGGCAGGCGGCGGACTTTCTGCCTATTCTTTCAATGGAACAGCCTTTACCTTGGCGGGCACTCATGCTGGTGTCAATGCATGCTCTTCTTGGGGCGATGGGACAACTTTATTGCTGGGCGATTGTGCGGCGGCGCCTGCCGCTCTTGGATTCAATGGATCAGCCTTCACGGTCAAGGCCACGGCAGGAACAAACGGTGGTGGCAAGGTTACAGGAAATCAAGATTATTATTTCACAACCAACGGATCGACCCTTTACGCCTATGGCTTTACAGGCGGTGTTCTGACGATGATCGATTCCGAGGCAGTTGCCGCCAATGATATCTGGTCTGATGGCGTTAATATTTTTGTGGCGGTCAATGGTGGCGGCATTAACGCCTATACTTTTGACGGCACAACTATCGCACTACAGGAAACATGGTCGGGAACAACCAGCGCCAATGCTGTTTGGGGCGATGGAAACTATATTTATGTGGCCACAGAAAATGACGGTTTTTACATTCTTTCCGGATATGAATGCAGTAGCCCCAATCCGCCTGGAGGCTACAAGGTTCCTACCTCGACATCCGGCGGCCAGACTTTAGACGACCCGCTTGATGATGGACTTGTTGCCCATTGGAAGATGGATGAAAAAACAGGAACGACTTTTGCTGATAGCATCGGTTCCCATACCGCGACATTCTTGTCCTCGTTCGAACCGCATTGGGCCAGTGGTCCGCATGGAAATGGAAGCCTGCTTTTTGATAAAGACGATAGAACGGCCGCACAAGCCACCGGCCTTTTGGATTTAAGCAACCAAGGAACGATCGCCTTCTGGCTCAACATAAACTCTTACGACACCAATGGCGTGAGCCTGTTCTCCATCGGCGATATTGTGATGTTCTCTGCTGACACGACATTTGGGCTTCGCATGGGTTATCACCACAGCGGAGGCTGGAACCAGGTTCCGACAAACCGCGAATTAAGAGGAACGGGATGGCATTACGTTGTTGGCACTTTTGATAGCACTAATGATCGGTTCAGAGTTTATGTCGATGGAATGATGGCGGCAGATGTTGAAAACACGGCAGATGTCGTCTGGACGGGCGCGGGCGCAAACACTTGGTTTGGTCGCCACGGAAATGGTAGCACAGACTGGGATCTCGACGGCGGTATTGACGATGTACGCGTCTATAGCCGGGCGCTATCTCCTGCGGAAGCTGTACAACTTTCCAAAGTTTCGATGCATGAAGCCGATGTTCGCCAACCAATCCGTTCCAGCCCTTATATCGATACGGCACGGGGACTTTTGGTTGCAGGTGAGAATCACACATGCATTGTCAAAAAAGAAGGTGAGCCTTGGTGCTGGGGACGCGACAATACAGGACAACTTGGCAATGGATCTGCGGTATCGGACAGTGTTGCCCCCTACCCCGTTGCCGGTATTTCTACCGATACCTATTATCTATCCACTGTCGCGTCAGCCTTAACCCCTGCGGGATGGCAACTTTTGATGTCACCTCAAGCAACGGGTAGTATTGTGCTTACCGCTATAAACTCTTACGCCACTTCAACATTTTATGCGTACACCGAAGCGGGATCGCCAGGACGTGATGATGGGCAAGGAGCGCGGACCTATACAACCACATTGAACTATACGGATACTGCAACAGCCGACTGCGTCGCCGTCAACGCATATGCCGGGCGCGTAAATTCAGGTGGCACACTGCAAACCGAAGCACAACTTGGCAATACAATATCCCTTGTCGGCGCCTCGCAGACATTTACAGGTTCTGTTGATTTGGGAACTTTTGCCTCAACGGATAGGCTCCGCCTTCGTTACGCGATGACAAATAATTGCAACTCGGGAAGCGTCGTCATTACACTGAATACAACATCAACTGTGCAAACACCTGCGGCAAATTACGCAGGCTGGTCGAATATTTCTTCTTATGGGGGGCACAGCTGTGGCGTACGCGGCGATGGAAATGGTTTCTGCTGGGGTAGCGATTCTTCAGGCCAGCTTGGCAACAACACAGCCATAAGCTCGACGCAAGAAACACCTTCCATGGTCGTAAGCGATGGAATACCGTGGAGCAAAATAGTCGCGGGCGCAGACCATTCCTGCGGGGTCAAAGCGAATGGAACGCTCTGGTGCTGGGGTTCGGAAGCGCAAGGGCAACTTGGTAACGGATCGACGGCGGCCACGCAAGCCGCTCCTGTGCAAATCGGGACTGCAACTGATTGGACGGATATAACGGCGGGCTATCAATTTACTTGTGGTATTAGATCGGATGGCCGCGCCTATTGCTGGGGCTCGGATACATCCGGGAAACTTGGCAATGGAAGTAGTGGTAGCGTATCGGCACCTGCAACCGTTAATGACTTCGGGCCATGGGTGAACATCAACGCTTTTGAAAACCATGCCTGCGGCATAAAAGCAGACGGATCTGCATGGTGCTGGGGGGCGGGTGCACAAGGACAGCTCGGCAACAACACGACGACGGATGCGCAATCACCATCTTTGGTTTCCCTACCCGGACCGTGGATTGATATCAGGCCCGGCCGCTACCACACCTGTGGCTTACGAGCCGAAGGCGATGTCTATTGCTGGGGGCAGACGGCAGATGGCAAGCTCGGGAATAGTGGGACTCCCTCACCACTTACCTCTCCGCTTAAAGTGGGAAGTGCTGGCAAGGCCGTTGCCGTTGCCGCAGGCAACAGCCATTCTTGCGCGATGAAGGCAGACAACAGCGTTCTTTGCTGGGGTGATGATACATATGGACAGCTTGGTAACGGGTCCGTTCTGACAGCAGACCAGCCTGCACCGTCACGTGTGGAATCAATACCCAATTATCCGCTATGGGGATGGAACGATACATTTTCGACCATCATCGGCCCCGGCATGAATGTCGGCATCGGGGCGAATTACCTCTCACCGGACGGCTCGGCTACAGGGTTTGGATTCACGGCAGCAGGACGCGCAGCGGTGAGGGAGTCGTCCGCCCCGAGCCAGCTTTTGCTGGAAACAACGGCCGCAACAACCTCGTCGCAAATTACTTTCAAGACGACAGCCGACACAACGGCAACGGATATCACGGATTATGTAGCACGATGGAAGCTAGACGAGAGCGCGGGAACGGCCTCCAGCGACGGTGGTAGCTATACCGGGACATTGAACAACGGCACGCTCTGGGCACCTAGTGACGGGCGCATTGACGGTGCGGCCATTTTCGACGGCGTGGATGACAACATCACGATATCGAGCAACGTAGCGTTACAACCTGCCGATTTCACGCTATCGTTCTGGGTAAACCCAACAGGTACACAAGCTGCGGGCGCAAAGATCATTGCAAAAACCTACAACAGCAACGCCTCGCCGATTTTCAACAGCTATGCTGCCTCCATGACGGGCCAAAGCGGTGTTGTTAATTTTGAAACAGGACATACGGGTACGACAGATACGCTCGCCAGCGGAAGCCGGATCAGTAACGATAGTTGGACACATGTCATCATGGTCTACAACCCGACCAACTCGCTGAAGAAAATCTACATAAACGGCGCATTAAGCAATTCTAAAACGCTTGCCACTGCCGTGCAGTACGATAACACCGCAAACGGCTCTCTCTATTTTGGACAGAACGGCGCGGCCTCTCCAACGCAACGCTTTAAAGGCGGCCTCGATAGCGTAAGACTTTACAACAGAGCCTTTACGGATGCGGAAGCGCGGCAGCTTTACGGCTTTGAAAGTAGCGGTTTTCAGATTCCCCGCTCTTTCGGGATTGACCACGCCAACAGCAATCTTGAGATCGGGCGCAACAACACTGCGGCGACGAATTTCATGAACGTCATCTCATCCGATCTGGCCATCGCAACGGACGGCAAAATGGGTATTGGTACGGAAACGCCCGCCGTCGCCGTGGATGTTAATGGCGCCGTGCGGTTCGGGACAGATGCGGATTGCGCCGCCGCCAATACTGGCGCTGTGCGCTATAACACGTCGGTAACGCCGCCATGGCAGTATTGCAACGGCTCGGCTTGGACAACTTTGCCAACGGCGACATCGGTCATTTGGAAAAAATATCTTGGCACTTTCGAGGCACTGACAAATATTTCCTGTAGCATTCAACCAAACGGTGAACTTTACTGTTGGGGTAAGGCTGAATTCGGCGCGCTGGGTAATTTCCAGAGCACCACAAACTCACTCAATCCCACACTTGTGCAAACTGACAGCACCTCTGCCGGATGGGCGGATTGGTCCACGGTTTCGACAGGACGTGATTATGCATGCGGCGTTCGCGCAAATGGTACAGCGTGGTGCTGGGGACGCGCCAACAACGGTCAGCTTGGCGATGACCAAACTTCCACAGATCGCACACGTCCCGTTCAGGTCAAAGATACCGCAGGAACGGGAACGTGGTCGGACTGGACTATGGTCGATGCGGGCGAAGATCACACCTGCGGTCTAAGACGTAATGGACGTGCTTATTGTTGGGGAATTGGCTCCTTTGGAAAATTGGGCAATGGAACCATCTGGTCTACTTACGATACACCTTCGGAAGTAAACACTGACTCGGCTTCGCCTGGATGGTCGGACTGGGTCAGGGTTTCCGCTTCGGGAACACATGGATGTGGTACGCGCACTAACGGCACGGCGTGGTGCTGGGGCACGCCCTTTGGCGGCGCGCTCGGCAACAACAACGATTTCACGAACCAAACTCGCCCCGTGCAAGTACTGAACAGCTCTGCAGGCGCTGGATGGGCGGATTGGACTTCTGCCATTGCGGGAAATGAATTCAGTTGCGGCTTGCGCGTCGACGGGTCGGCGTGGTGCTGGGGTACCGGAAGCTCAGGCCGTTTGGGCAACGGCGGAACATCGAACTCCAATGTTCCAACACAGGTTAAAGACGGTTCTGGCACATACTGGTATGACTGGGTGCAGATAAGCCCGGGCTACAGCCACGCTTGCGGAATTCGCTCGAACGGCACGGCGTGGTGCTGGGGCAATGCCGCGAACGGGCGACTGGGAGACGGACAAACCACGACCAACCGCACAGAACCCGTTCAGGTCAAGGACGATGCAGGAACGGGAACGTGGTCGGATTGGGTCGCCATCAGCGCGGGTAGCGATTATACCTGCGGTACCCGTGTCAATGGTGGAATGTGGTGCTGGGGAGAAACAAATTTCGGTAAAAACGGTGACGGACAGGATACTACGGACAACCAGCTGCCGGTCCGCGTGGAACTGCCCTAAATCAGTTCGATTTCCAAAGAGGATCTTTCAATTTTCCGAGCATTTCTTCATGCGCGGCAAGCTCTTCTTCACTTGGCGTAAAGACGCGCGCTTCACGAAACTCCCTGTTCGATGCTTGAATGGTTTTCTCTACCGCTATTGATGCTTCGCTGATGCCCAGCCCGCGCTGCCGTCCGCCGAGCAATTCAAGATAGACTTCCGCCAGTAGCTGGGAGTCGAGTAGCGCCCCGTGATAGGTACGGCCCGAGTTGTCGATATTAAACCTGCGGCATAACGCATCGAGGTTTGCAGGGCTTCCGGGGAATTTTTCCCGCGCCATGCGAAGCGTATCAAATACCCGTCTGCTATCGAGCGAAGGGAAACCGAATGTTTTTAATTCCGCGTTCAAAAATTTTACGTCGAATTCGGCATTGTGGATGACGAGCCTGTCATTGCCGATAAAATCCATGAAATCGCCGACAATCTCGCCAAACGTCGGCTTGTCTTTGACGAAATCGTCGGTGATGCCGTGAACCGCCGTGGCTTCGGGCGGAATCTCGCGCTCGGGATTGATATAAACATGATAGGTCTTTCCCGTGGGCAGGTGATTTTCCAGCTCTACGCAACCGATCTCCACCAGTTTATCGCCCTTGACGGGGTCCATGCCCGTCGTTTCGGTATCGAGAACGATCTCTCTCATGCTTTGCTCTTTCTTTTGATGATCCGTAGCGCTTTGGCGAGCTGGAAAAATGTTTTCAAATATCCCGATCCGGTATCGATCACAAAATTGCTTCGCGCCTGTTTTTCTTGATCCGGGATCTGACTTGTCAGGATGGATTGGAATTTTTCTTCGCTCATATTCGGCCTCGACAAAACCCGTGCGCGTTGCACATCCGGCGGCGATGTCACCGTTATCACGCTATGAACGCGATCTTGCGCGTTCGTCTCGAACAGTAGCGGTATTTCCAGCGCGACGATCTTTTTGCCCAGCGCTTCTTGTCCGGCGATGAATTTCTGCTGGCTGGATTTGGCTGCGGGATGAAGAATGTCTTCCAGCTGCTTCAACGCCGGCTTGTCCTTGAAAACGATGGCGCCCAGCGCCTTGCGGTCGATAATGCCGTCTTTTCCCACAGCTGTCGGGAACAGGCCGCGCACCTGTTCGTACGCGCTTCCTTGGGGCAACAACGCATCATGCACGGCCTTGTCGGAGTCGTGGACGGGCACGCCAAGCCATTGCAGCATCTTTGCCGCTGTTGACTTTCCCATGCCGATGGAGCCGGTAAGACCGATCACGATCATGTCAGCACCTTTTTCTCGAGAGCCTCTGATACTTCCGGCAACACGCCAAACCATTTTTCAAACGCGGGGCGCGCCTGATGCAGCAACATGCCTATGCCCGTAACAATCTGGTGGCCCCTGCTCTCCGCCTGCTTAAGAAGATCGGTCATCAGCGGCGCATAGACGATATCGCTCACGACTGCCTCTTTCGGCAAGCTGGACAAATCAATGTCCAGCGGATCTTTGCCGCTCATGCCCAACGCCGTTGTATTCACCAAAAGTCCGGCGCCGTCCAAAAGCGCGTTGCGGCCCGCCCAGTCGCCGACAAAAATTTCAAGCGGATAGTCTTTGCGAATTTCTTCTGCCTTTTCTTTGGTGCGGTTGAGCACGATTATTTTCTTCGCGCCCGCCTCGATCAGCGCATAGACAACCGCGCGGGCCGCGCCGCCGGCGCCGAGCACGACGGCGGGCTTGTGCAGAAAATCCGTCCCGAATGTGTTGCGATGGACATTCTCGATAAATCCGAACGCATCCGTGTTGGTGCCGTGCAGTTTTCCATCCCGAACAACAACCGTGTTTACCGCGCCGATTTTGCGCGCCGTATCGTCCACGCTTTCGCACAGCTTGAATATCTCTTGCTTGTGCGGGGCGGTGACATTGAATCCGGCATAGCCGCTGTCGATCAGCCTTTGCACGTCTTGCTCTAAGTTTTCCGGCAGAATTTCAACGGCCGTGTATTCGCCTTTCAGACCGTGCTCGGCGATCCAGTGATTGTGGATCAGCGGGCTTTTGCTTTGCTTGATCGGCGATCCGATGACGCAGGCTTTGACAATGCTCATTTCTTGGCGCCCTTGTCTTTGTGCTTTTGGAGCAAAACCATAATCTCCGCAGATGTTTCCTCGACCGAACGGCGCGTCACGTCGATCACGGGCCAGCCGTGCTTGGAAAACAGCCGCCGCGCATATTTGATCTCTTCTTCCACGCGGTCCAGATCAAGATAGGTGTTTTCCTGATATTTTGCATCGCCTTCGTCGGCCTGTAGCCGCGTGCGGCGAAGATGGACGAGCCGTTCGGGGTTTTCCGTGAGTCCGACAAACAGCGGCGCTTTGAATTTCGTTATTTCTTCGGGGAAAGGCACTTCCATGGCAAGCGGGATGTTCGCCGCCTTGATGCCTTGGCGCGCCAGATAGATGCATGTCGGCGTTTTCGATGTCCGCGAAACGCCGACCAGAATGACATCGGCGTTTTCGATTCCGTCCATATCCTGTCCGTCGTCATAATCCAGCGCGAAATCGACCGCGTCCATGCGCTTGAAATAGGCTTCGTTCAGCGCGTGCTGCAATCCGGCGACGCCGCGCGGCGGCAATCCCAAGAACGCCGACATGCCGCGCAACATCGGGTCGAGCACCGCCATGCACGGAATGCCGTGGTCGCGGCAGGAATCTTCCAGCTTTTTGCGCAGATCCGCATTCATGACGGTAAAGAAAACAGGTCCGGGATGTTCGATCACATCATCCATCGCCCTCTTGAGCTGCGTTTCGGTGCGCACCATCGGCCAGAATCTTTCGGTGGGATGGATGCCGTCGAACTGCGCAAGCACGGCGTTGGACAAGCCTTGCAGGGTTGTGCCCGTGGAATCGGAAATCAGATAGATATAAAAATCCCTGATCGGCTCTTTTTCGGAAGTCTCGCTTGTCATGCCGCCATCTTAACGGCTGGCATGGTTATGTCCAGAAGCCTTTACTCGGAAGCCCCGACCAGTCCACTTGGGAATATCAGACGGGCGAGTTTGCGATCGCGGAAAGGCACGCCTTCAACGACCGTGACCTTGGAATCGTAAACAATCTGGAACAGATGGCTTTCGTTGATCGGATCGTTAATGCCTGCAAAATACGGATCGGTGCAGATGTTCTTGCCCATGCCGCGCAGATAGATGCGGCCTGCCGGAAGGCGGGAAAGTTTTTCGATATCGGTAGCGCGCATCGGCTCGGTGCCGAACACTTCGGCCCCTTCGGCTACCGCCAGCATCGCATCCATACGCTCCAGCGTCGCGTGATCCGTTGCCGTAATGCGGCCTTCATCGCCATACCATTGGCAGAATGTGCGCGTCAGCACAGAACCGTCATAAAACCCCGTCGGATCGCGCTCGATGGCGCGGGTGAAGATCATCGCCATGTCGCCCTCTTCGGAACCGAGGATGGAGCGCCACAGATCGGAGTAACCTGCGCCGCGCAATTCCCAGCCGCACAGAATGGCAATGGTTTCGCAATCCGCCGCGCGGGCGCGCTCCAGCATCAATGCGGCCTCGGGGCGGTGCGTGGATTCAAAGACGTGGCCCTCGCGCTCGTGCCAGATCTGGCGAAGCGCGCGGATGAAAGACAAGAAGAGGGTGTTGCGGAAATAAGCGGAGCGGCCCAGCGCATGCGCCGTGAAGCCGTAATGATCGAGTTGCAAGGAGCGGTTTTCCTCGTCGATAGCATAACCATCCTGCGCCAGATCGGATAGACGAATGGACCAGCCGTCCAGCTGCGCTTCTTTCAACAGCAGGCGCGCGGTAGGGGACTCTCCCGCCATGGCGCAAGCCCAGCGGATGACATCCAGATCGCTCTCGAACGCATACGGATAGGCTTCGAGATTCTGGAAGGAACGGATATCGTCTGAATGGATTGACCCCAGCATCACCGGGTAAACGGCGGATGCGGCCTCTTCGTTCCCGCGACCGCGCGAGATAACCACATCTTCTGGGATATTGCGCGGACGGGACAAACGCCCTTTGCGCTCGAAACGCTCGGATCTCAACTCTTCGTACTCCTCGGCGACGGGATCTGCGGACCCTGCCAATACATAGTGTTTAGGCGCTTTTGCCTTCCCCGAACCTGACATGAATGACATTTGCGCTGTCATCGCCGGTTTCAAGGAATGCCCCTTGTACTCCACGCTCGCCCCTGTGGATAACTCCGGGCTTAATAGGAATGATGATCGATGCGCCATGGTCGGACTTGCCTGTTTCTTGGGAGGAAGGAGCCGACAGAATGTCCGCTCCGGAGAGTTCCTCTCCACTTTGCAAGGCCTGTTCCGTTTCGCGGAAAGAGCGCTCGAACTTGATAAACCAAAGGAAATTCGCGTTGGAGCGGTCACGAACCTCTGTAAACACAGGGTCTTCGATGATCGCTTGGGCATAGGGCGCCAGGTAATTCTTGCCGAACGGCTGTTCGCCCAATGCGCTAATCATTTCCAGAGTCACGTGGCGCGAGGCGTCTTCGTTCGTAAAGACATAACCCTGATGATCCGCCAGCATGGCCTGTATCAGCTTCTTGTCCTGATGGCGGCAGCGCTCGGACAAGAACCAGCTTTCGAACACGGCCGAAGAGGCTTTGCCGTTGGCAAGGGATCTGAAGTCCGTAAAGGCTTCGCGGGCGAAAGCGCGGCCAAGGTCGGCCAGCGCGGAATTTTCGATGTGCTCCCACACGTCGCGCTGTCCGGCCAGCTGTAGCTCCCAGCCCACGCGGATCATGGCGATGGTCTGGTCGGCGACTTGGGCGCGGTTGATAACAATCGCGTGATCGGGATGGAAGGTCAGCGGATGGATCATAACGCCTTTTCTGTGTTGCCAGTGACGACGCAATTCGCGCACGGCCAGCAAACATTGTTCGGCTTCACCCAAAGACGGATGGATCAAAATGCGGCCGCTCTCGCGGTCATAGCGCGCGGTAGCAACCTGTTCGCTTTCGACGAGATAGACAGAGTGCGTGCGGGCGCAATCAAGCAAAGCTTGCCCCATGCGGGAATTTGAAAGCAGGGCTGTGATACGGTCTGCGGGAAGAAGGATTTCTTCGAACGCGGTTTCTTGTTTTTCGCCCGTAATGATTTTGGCATCGGCACAAAAATCAGCCAGTCGGCGCGATGGATCGCGTTCGTAATTTTTGGCAAGACGCTCATAGGCATCCATTTTCTTTTTCAGTTCCGCCATATCCTCTTCGAAATGCGCGTATTCCTCTAGACCGAGAATATCGTCGTCATCGGCGATGTTCTCTTCTTCCATGTAAAAATATGGCTGATCCGCGATAATCGTGCAGATGACAGGTTGATAATTGTTCAATGTGTAAGCCATCAGGCATGGACGGCGACGCTTGTGCGCAGCCTTCGCATTCGAGCTTTTGTCGGTAAATTTTTTCATGACCCCAAAGTCGCTTTAAATATGTGTTCTGCGGCCCTTTCGAGCCTGCCCCTAAAGCCATTATGGGGATAAAATGATTAATCAAATCCTACCGCAAACGCGAAAATGCGCACCCGCTGATATAAAAAAGCGGTTAAAACGCGATCGTGGTTAACAAGGAATTAAAATAAGTCCTGCAAGTACGGAAATGCTGGTTTTATTGGCCTAGAATGTCATCTGCGACGGGAATATCTTCCACCAGCAATTCTTCATTTTGCATACTGATTTTTCCATCTGGCTTCAAATGCGCCTCGGCGGCAAAGAGAGAATCTTTGAAAACGATGCACATATTGAAGACGACCGTGCCGTCTTTTTCGCGGCTTTCGATGCGCAAAGGATCGATCATTTTTCCCAATGCTTTTCGGCCTGCTGGCGCAGGCTCTTCACGCCAATCAATATCATCTACTGTATCAATGATGATAAAACGGCCATGCGCACCGCGGACATAGTGGAAGAAGAAACGCACATAATCGGCCATATTGGTTTCATCGAGCGCAATAGGTGCGCTTTTATTCAGCGCGTGTATTGTCTCGTTGGTCCAATTCAAAACCGTGATTTTATCGCTTTTGTCATGCAGGACCGCAGCGCGCGTCACAGGGGGGTATTGATCGTGGCGCGATAATTCCACCAGCGTGTGATCAGGATAAAAGGAGAGCGGATGCACCATAACGGTGGTCGTTGCTGGGTCCATTTTGATATCCAAGTGCGGATTTATGCGCTCGGCCATGCGGGCGGCTTGTGTGGAGTCCAGTTTGGTAAAGGCGTCTTTAAACATACCTTATATATATAGTGACAAACGGATTACCGCAAAGCCGTTCAGATGGCGCCGATTCGTTATCCCCGCCCGTCTCAATCATTCCGTAGCATTGTCATATCTTTGTTCCCTGTATGATCGTGTGTGAATCCATAGGGGAGTCTCTCGGGATGGAATCTGTATGAAATATATTCAACCTCGTTCAGATCGCATCGGAGGCGTTATCAAGCTGTGGGAAGGAAAAATTTCGCGTGTGGGAAGAATCCAAAATTCATTAATGGAGTCTCTGTGCCACCTGTACGGGATGCGTGCAAAGGCCTGTGGGTGAAAATGGGGGTATGATTCAGTCCCCGATTCCCACAGCACTATCTACTACTATAACCTTAATAAGAATCTTATATGAATTTAAGAGAAGTTCTGCTTTGATCCGTCCGACATGAAAACGAAAAGCAAACCGATCCTTGATGTTCTCCAACGCAAATCTCCCGAACGAGTTCCGTTCTGGTTGATGCGACAGGCTGGCAGATATCTCCCTGAGTATCGCGCACTTCGCGCACAAACACCTTCGTTTCTGGATTTGGTTTACAATCCGGAAAAAGCATCGGAGGTGACGATGCAACCGATCCGCCGTTATGGCATGGATGGAGCGATTTTGTTTTCGGACATTTTGGTTATTCCTGATGCGCTTGGGCAAAAGGTTGCTTTCGAAGCTGGTGAAGGACCCAAATTACAAGCGCTGGAATCGGAAATGGATTTCATGGACCTTGATTTGGATCGCGTGGAAAAACATCTTGTCCCTGTGTTTGAAACGATCAAATTGACTCGCGAAAAGCTATCGACAGAAAATTTTGCGCAAACGGCTTTGCTGGGGTTTTGCGGATCGCCTTGGACCGTCGCGTGCTACATGGTTCAAGGACACGGCGGCGGAAATTTTGACCGTGCGGTTTCTTGGGCAAAAGAAAATCCGGATAGTTTCCAGACGCTGATCAACATTCTAACGGCGGCCAGTTGCATCTATCTTTCCGCACAAATAAAGGCGGGTGTTGAGGCCGTGCAGCTGTTCGAAAGCCATGCCGGACTTTTGGATGGGGAGCAGTTTGAGCGCTGGGTGATAGCGCCGACGCACAAGATCGGAGAGTATCTGAAAGATTTTCATGGCGATGTTCCAGTTATCGGATTTCCGCGCAATGCCGGAAAACAAACGCTCGACTATGCCCTTGAAACGCTGATTGATTGCGTAGGGCTTGATTACGATGCCGATCTGGCTTGGGCGGCCCGCGAAATATCTCCGCATATGCCGGTGCAGGGAAATCTTGATCCGGTGTTTCTATTGGCAGGCGGAGATGCGATGCGGGAGGGCCTTGAAAAAATTCGTGCAACCCTTGAAGGAAAACCGTTCATTTTCAATCTCGGTCACGGGGTGATCAAGGAAACGCCTCCCGAGCATGTGGAGCAGTTACGCGATATCGTGCGGGGATGGAAGCCATGAGCAAAACAGCCGTAGTTCTTTTCAATCTTGGCGGGCCGGATTCCAAGGCGGCTATAAAGCCGTTCCTGTTTAATTTCTTTACTGATCCGAACATCATCCGCCTGCCGTATCCGTTGCGCTGGGTGATTGCAAAACTGATTGCGCGCCGCCGATCGAAAAAAGAGGCAGGCAACAGCTACGGCGAATTGGGCGATAAATCGCCGCTTTTGGCCAACACGCAAGAACAAGCCGATGCGCTGGAATCCATGCTGGGCAACGGCTATAAAGTTTTTGTCTGCATGCGCTACTGGCATCCGATGGCAGACGAAGTTGCAAAAGAAGTTAAGTCCTACAATCCCGATAAAATCGTGTTGTTGCCGCTCTATCCGCAATATTCGACGACGACGACGAAATCTTCCTATCAGCAATGGCAGAAGGCTTGTGCAAAAAACCATCTTCACAAACCGGAAAAGCTGATTTGCTGCTATCCCACCGAAAACGGATTCATTCGTGCGAATGCCGCGAACGTGAAAGAAATCTATGATAAGGCATTTTTGGAAACGGGCATGACGCCGCGCATTCTTTTGTCGGCGCACGGCTTGCCCGAAGATATCGTCAAGGACGGCGATCCCTATCAATACCAAGCTGAAAAAACCGCCGAGGAAATCATCCGCGCCACTGCGATCGAAAATCCTGATTGGCAGATTTGCTATCAATCACGCGTCGGCCCGAAAAAATGGCTTTCACCTTCGACTGAGGACGCACTCAAAAAGGCCGCCGCGGATAAGGTCCCTGTTATCATTCTTCCCCATGCCTTTACGCAAGAACATGTTGAAACGCTGGTCGAGATCGAAATCGAATACCGCGAAATGGCCGAGCATCTGGGCGTGCCGGCGTTCTATCGCGTGCCGACGGTTGGAACGTATCCCGATTTTATCCGAGGGCTTGCGGATATGGTGATTGCTTCTAATACGGCGCCAGCGATTGCCTCCAACATCGGCGTGTCGGTTTGTCCTTCGGGAGCAAAGGACTGTGCGATGAAAGCGCTTAAAGTCTCGTGCTGTTGCTGTTAGGATCGCATCATGCATGATTTTCTGCTCAATCATTATCTTTGGCTCAAGGCGCTTCACGTTGTTGCCGTCGTCTCGTGGATGGCGGGCCTGCTCTATCTGCCGCGCCTGTTTGTTTATCACGCGAAGTCCGCAATAGGCTCGGAAGCGTCCGAAACCTTCAAAGTGATGGAGTTGCGCCTGTACCGCTACATTATGAACCCTGCCATGATGGCGACATGGCTGTTCGGCGGGCTGATGCTCTGGGCGAACTGGGAGGGCATCATGGCCCAGCACTGGATGCACGCCAAATTCACCTTCGTGGTCCTTATGACCGGCCTGCACCATGTGTTTGGGGCGTGGCGCAAGAAATTTGCGGCCGATATCAATACCAAGTCCCCGAAATTCTATAAAATCTGGAACGAGGCCCCGACCCTGCTCTTGATTGCCATCGTGATCCTGGTGGTCGTTAAGCCTTTTTAATCCGGCGTTTGGGGGCAGATTCGAATCAATTGCAATAAGTCATTGACAGAACCCCCCGATCTGTCTAAATGAAGATATCTTTTTTAGGAAATTCCACGACATTGTGAGCGTTTCTGCGGTTTACCGCATGATGTGAAGGCCCAAGAGCCCCATCCGGCAAAAAGAAAAATTAACATCTTTTCCATACAATATATTAAACGAGAGATCGAACCTTCATCCCCGCCGCGGTTCAGACCCGGCAACCCTCCCCCAAAGACCACGGATTTTCCATGAATTTACAAGAGCTTAAAACTAGATCACCCGCAGAACTCCTGGCCTTTGCCGAAGAGCTGGGCATTGAAAACTGTTCGACGATGCGCAAGCAGGACATGATGTTCGCGATTTTGAAAAATCTCGCAGACGAAGGCGTCCCTATTTCAGGTTCAGGCGTTCTCGAGGTTTTGCAGGACGGATTTGGCTTTTTACGCGCCCCTGAAGAAAATTATCTGCCGGGTCCTGACGACATTTACGTCTCGCCCTCGCAAGTTCGCCGTTTCGGCCTGCGCACCGGCGATATCGTCGAAGGCGAGATCCGCGCCCCGAAGGATTCCGAGCGCTATTTCGCCCTTTTGAAGGTCAACACGATCAACAACGAGTTGCCGGAGAAAATCCGCCACCGTATCAACTTCGACAACCTGACCCCGCTTTATCCTGAACGTAAGATTAAGCTCGAGCTGGATGATCCGACCAAGAAATCCTACACACAGCGTGTGATCGAAATGGTCTCGCCGATCGGTTTCGGCCAGCGCGCCCTGCTCGTCGCTCCGCCGCGTACGGGTAAAACGGTGATGCTGCAAAATATCGCGTCGTCCATCGCCGCAAACCATCCCGACGCTTATTTGATCGTTCTTCTGATCGACGAACGCCCTGAAGAGGTAACGGACATGGCGCGCTCTGTGCGCGGGGAAGTTATCTCCTCGACGTTTGACGAGCCTGCGGCCCGTCACGTTCAGGTTGCCGAGATGGTGCTGGAAAAAGCCAAGCGTCTGGTCGAGCACAAACGCGATGTCATCATCTTGCTGGACTCCATTACCCGTCTGGCCCGCGCCTACAATACTGTCGTGCCCTCTTCCGGTAAAGTTCTCACCGGCGGCGTGGACGCCAACGCCCTGCAGCGCCCCAAACGCTTCTTCGGCGCCGCGCGCAATATCGAACAAGGCGGTTCCCTGACCATCATCGCCACCGCGCTGATCGATACAGGATCGCGTATGGACGAGGTTATCTTCGAAGAATTCAAAGGAACCGGCAACTCTGAAATCGTCATGGAGCGCAAGATCGCCGACAAGCGCGTCTTCCCCGCCATCGACATTCAGAAATCGGGTACGCGAAAAGAAGAACTTCTCGTGGACAAGGAAACGTTGCAAAAGATGTGGATTCTGCGCCGTATCCTCAACCCGATGGGTACGGTCGATGCGGTGGAATTCCTGCTCGACAAGATGCGCCAGACCAAGAACAACGACGAGTTCTTCTCGGCAATGAATCAATAAATGAGTCGATAAAAAAAGATTCACGTGAAACAGAAATCCCTGCTCTTTGCGGGGATTTTTTTTATTGCCCCCTGTTGCGCCGCAAAATACTCATGTATCTTTTGGGACAGGGGGATTCGTTTGGCATGAGACTGAAAAGCATCAGCGCTAAAACCTGTAAAACCTTTGGTTTGCTTAGTGCGGCTTTTATGGTTTGTTCCCTTTCCCCAAAGACCACCTGCAATCTCCCTGCATTACCGAACAAAGATGTAGATACGCTCCGTCTTTTGTCGTGGAACGTGGAACAACTTCCCAAGCCCAATCGTCTTTTTTATCCGCTCAATACGACCGATTGCCAAAAACGCCTGACGGCGTTTTTTGATATCTCGGTATTGCAAGAGGCGTTCAAAAATGCGGGCCTTTTGCGCGGCAATGCAGGATGGAGCGCAAGTCCGTCTTTTACTGGACCCGTCTTTAATTCTGGGTTGATGTCGAAGACAAAATTTATTGCAACCAATGAACGGGATCGTTCTTTCGGTAATATTTGCTACGGCTACGCGCTTAATAAAAATGATTGTCTGGCGCAAAAGGGCGCACAGAGTTTCGAATATAAAGGTATTACGTTTGTAAATACGCACATGGATTCCGGTGGAAATGCGCATGATGCGAAGGCGAGAGACAATCAAAAGCCCATCGCCTTTTCTTTGATACCCAAGGAAGGCCGCGTTGTTTTTGCGGGCGATATCAATATCGACGTAAACAGACATGTCGAATGGACAAATTTTAAAAAGGATCTTGAGGACCGAGGTTTCGAAATAGTTCAGCACAATGGCAAAGATATTCTCGCGGTGCGCGGCGTGCATGTGCGACGTTCAGGTGTGTTGCCTGCCAATGGTTACAGCGATCATGACCCTTGTTTGCGGACCTGAAACTCTAACAAATTGGGGCTTTATAGCATTTCCCTCAAATTCAAAATAAATCCGAAACGATAGTTGTTGTCATAATCATGACGCGATGCGATACTGGAATCGTAGTCGGAAAACGAGACGCCAAGAGATTTTCGAAAAGAAAACACAAAAAGAGCGTCCGGCGAGAAGAACAGAATTATGGGTGGGTACTATGTCGGTTAAAATCTGCGGACATCTCGTCCGTTGGCAAAAACCAATTAAAATCTACACGTTGCTGAGAGCCGCGTGCCTGGTCCTTGTGATGGGCGCGTTGGCCTCTCCGCAATCGTTCGCCGCCGAAAAAATCCAGACAATCACGAAACAGTCTTCATCCGGTGTTGCGGCACCGTGCCAGTCCCCTCGGTCCAACGAGATTTCCGGCGCGTCAGCCCCTGCTACGAAAACGGCCGCGGCCAACCGGACCCAGCGCTCGGCTGGAACTTCTTCCGCTCCTGCACTTGCTCTTGCTATGGCGTTCGGCCTGCGTTCCGCGTCAGGTCCGCTTGAGCGAAAAGTGCGGAGCGATACCTGCAAGACGACACAAGCCAAAACCGTTGATGGGGTGCAGCGCCTCGCTATGGAACGGTGAAACAACAAGCCGGGGTTAGAGAGAGTAAAACCGGCAAGACACGACGATAGTCCCCTCGTACGTCGCTGATGAGACCCGCTTTTGCAAGAATTTGCAAAGGCGGGTTCTTCATTCAGCCGCCGATCGTCTGCAGGACGAAATTGCGCGCCAGCTCGTACCAGTAAGGGGCGGTGGAATAGCTTGCCGCCGCTTCCATCATGCCGAGCGGGATCAGGACCGCTCCAGCATGGCCCCACCATGCGACGCTTCCCGCTTTGGGAACGATTCCGCTCTTTTGTCCTTTGGGCATGAGATGGCCCAGCGCTTTTCGGATTGCGCCGGACGCCGTAAATTGTATCGCCATGAGTGTTATGAATCCGCCCAGCAACATGGGCAGGATGTCGAGCACGAAGTCAAATTTTACCGAAGGAAGATAACTGGCGATTTTCGATCTCGCGGGCAAAAGATAATAGGCGGCGTCCATGGCGGCAACGGCGGCAAGTCCTAGGACAAGCCCGTAATAGCGCGGCTTTCTGGTAATACGCGATGTGGTGCTGTCGGCCAGCAATGCGATTTTTTCCGCCATGCCGAGCGACAGGCCGATGTCGTAGAGCTTCATCAGATGGGCGATGGTTTTTTTTGTGCTGGTGCGGCTGGCGCTCAAGAACCCTTGCGCGATCACGCGGTAGCGCGTCGCCTTTTTTATTTTGCCCGCGACATTGCCGACGTCGTTCGCGGCTTCTTCGAGCTCTTCCACGGCGGGGCCGATCATCTTGTCGAGCACATAAGGAAATCCGACGATGTCGCCCTTAAAGCCGAAGATGCTCGCTTTGACTTCTTTTTTGCCGAGCGCGAACACGACTTCGCCGAACGGGAATTCCACTTCGTAATTGGCGCCGAGCACGTTTTCCTTGTCGTCGGCGATGCGGCCCAGCACTTTGATCTTGCCGGCCTGTATCAGAGTCGGCGCTTGGGTTTCGAAAACATCCGCCGCCGGCTTGGGTACCGCTTTGGCGTCGTATTCGAAATAGGTCACGGCTTGCGGCGAGAGAGAAAGCACATAGGTTTTCCACCCCTGTCCCGCGCAGGTAGGACACTTCATCGTGCCCGTCGCGTTGCAGACGCGGCACCGCATCATCCCCGATCGCTGGCACAGGTCGCAGGGCACATAGCGCTGGCCGAAGCAGCGCGAGCATTTTTGCCCCTGTAGCAAGCCGGTCGCGCGGCAGGTCGGGCAGATCATCAAACCGCGCCCCGAACATTTCGTGCAAGGTTCGGTGCGCTTTCCTTGGCATCGCTGGCACGGGGCCTGCGCCGTGCCGTGGCAGGTGGAGCACCCTTCCTGCCAGCTGAAATCCTTTTTGAGAAAGTCGAGCGGAATGACCTGCTTGCTCAATCCAAAGCCTTGGTCGGGACGTTGCAAAAGCACGCTGGTGATCTGCGCCTTGACTGTTGCGTTGCTGGCGGCGGCAACCATCGTGCCCTCGATCTGGCGCATGGCGTCTTCGCGGCTTTGCACCTGCTGGCCCGAAACAAGTTTGCCGGGCATGTTTTTTTCCGCGACGGCAGGTTTCAACTCCAGATACGTTCCCGCATTCATGGTGTGGCGGGAGATGCGGTGGGAGGCGATCTGTATGTTTTCCTGTTTGACCCCGTTGCCCCTGAAAAGCGCCCGCACCCGCGCCAGCGCATTCTGGACGAGTTGCTGCTCGTTCGACAAAGCGGCGGATTGCGGATAAGGGGTTTGTGTCATGAAATGAACTTAGACCGGTTTTTCTTCAGATACATGGTTTCTCGCCTGCCAAATAGGCCTTTTAAACGGCGGATTTAACCCTAGCAATCTGTTGGAGCGGAGTCTATCCCGCCTTTTTCCTTGCAGGGCATGCGCCGACTTTCTAAAGTGAGGCCAGATTATAAACAGGAGGCGCTTATGCAATTTGAAGTCGATACGGACCCGCTCAAACTTTTTCCTCTTTTCCAGTCGGCAGCGCAAGATATTACAAAAACGTTGCTGGACAATAACCTCTCGCAGTTCGAAAAAATGAACGCGATTTCGGCACAGATGACGCAGACCCAGCTCTCGATCATGGGTCGCGTGGTTGATCATTATAAAGGATCTTTCAAACTATGAAATTTATCTTCGATGTCGAATGCACGCCCGAAGAGGCGCGTCAGTTTCTGGGCCTGCCGGATCTTGCACCCATGCAGGACCGCATGATGAAGGAGCTGGAATCCCGTATGGCCGAAAATCTTCGCGCGCTCGATCCTGAAACGCTGGTCAAGACATGGATGCCGATGACGATGCAGGGATGGGGCGACATGCAAAAAATGTTCTGGGGCCAGATGGGGATCAATATTCCCGACGGTCCGGATTCAAAATCCAAAAAGAAATAAAGCGCCATGTCCGCCGATACAATTTACGCGCTTTCCTCCGCTGCCGGAAAAGCGGGGGTGTCTGTGGTGCGCGTTTCCGGCCCTTCGGCCCTGAAGTCTCTCTCCCAAATCGCCCGTCTTGAAAAGGACCCTGTAGCGCGGATGGCGCTATTTACCGGCCTTTACGATGAGGACAATCTCATCGACCGCGCACTGGTTTTACCCTTCTCGGCGCCCGCATCTTTTACTGGCGAGGATGTCGTCGAATATCACATTCACGGCTCGATGGCGGTTCTCGACGCGCTTTTGAAAGCGCTTTCAAAGATGGACAAGCATCGCCCTGCGGATCGCGGCGAATTCACCCGTCGCGCTTTTGAAAACGGCAAGATGGATTTGACCGAAGCCGAAGCCGTCGCCGATTTGATCGATGCGCAAACCCAGGCGCAACGCGAACAGGCACTCAGGCAGATGGGCGGGTCGCTGTCGTCGCTGTATGAAGGCTGGCGATCTAATCTTATCCGCGCCATGGCCTATATCGAAGCGGTGATCGATTTTCCCGATGAAGATGTGCCCGATTCCGAAACTTCGAAAGTAAAGCCTGATCTGGAAAAATTGATCGCGGAAATAACGGAGCATTTGAACGACAATCGGCGCGGCGAGCGCCTTCGCGACGGCATCCATATCGCCATCGTCGGTGCGCCGAATGCGGGAAAATCATCGCTTTTGAATGCGCTGGCCAAACGCGATATCGCCATTGTCTCGCCGCTGGCAGGCACCACGCGCGATATCGTGGAGGCGCATCTGGACATTGCGGGCTTTCCTGTCGTGCTGGCGGATACGGCGGGGCTTCGCCCTGAGGAGGTTTCCGATGATGGGGGCCACGGCACGATTGAATCCGAAGGTATCCGCCGCGCGGTTGCACGTGCGAAAGACGCCGATCTTCTTTTGCTGCTTTTCGACGGCACAAGCGAAAATCTCGATAAACACACGCTGGCTTTGCGCCAAGATAATAGCATTGTTGTTTATACAAAAAGCGATTTGGCCGCTTTTAATCAAGACAAGGCGCGGAAGATGAATGCCGTTGCGGTTTCTTCTGCTTCTTCGCGTGGCATGGACGCCTTGCTGGAAGCGCTGTCCGATACAATAAAAACAAGTTTCAGTGTTTCGCGCGAGGCGCCGTCGTTGACGCGGGAGAGACACCGCGCCGCGTTGCAGGAATGTCTGAAGCATCTTCAGGGGGCGATGAAAGCGATTCTTCCCGAATTGATGGCTGAAGATGTGCGGATGGCGGCGCGTGCTATTGGCCGTATCACGGGCCGTGTGGATGTGGAAGATCTTCTTGATGTTATCTTCCGCGATTTTTGTATCGGAAAATAGCTACGCTGCGTGCAATCCGGGTCTGTAGGCGCGGGTTTGTAAAAAGACAACGACAGCAGGATCGGTGGGATCAATAATCACGGCATTTTCTGCCTTGACGCTGTGCGGCTCATTGTCGACGACAAGAATATTCATTTTGTTTTCTTCCACGCCGTCATAAAAAATAGATTTTGTGCGTACGCCGCCCTCAAAGGTGAGGTGCCTTGCGCCCGCCAAAACTAGTTTCTCGCGGCCATCTATAGGATCGCTTGAAATGATGCGCAACTGGACATCGTCGCGTGCCGCCATGGCGTAATACAGACTAAGCACATTGCGTTTGAGTTTCCCGTTGTGATCGACGAGCGTGCCGATGACATCGAACGCGACAAGGTCGATTGCTTTTAATTTTTCTTGGTCTTCCTTGCCGCAGATCCGCGCAAAAATAGGTGATAAATCGGCCATCTGAACTCTCCCTGAGGGGTTAAAACTACTATGGAAACGCAAAGCGAAAAAGAGTATAGAAACCGCACGATGGAAAGCATGAACAAATTTGATGTGATCGTGATCGGCGGGGGCCACGCGGGCTGTGAAGCGGCGGCGGCCGCCGCGCGCTATGGCGCAAAGACGGCTTTGCTCACTCATAAGCGCGAAACCATAGGCGTTATGTCCTGCAATCCGGCGATCGGCGGGCTTGGAAAAGGCCATTTGGTCCGAGAAATCGACGCGCTGGACGGCGTTATGGGGCGCGTGATTGATCGTGCGGGCATCCAGTTTCGTATGCTCAATGCGTCGAAAGGGCCGGCTGTCAGGGGGCCGAGAAGCCAGGCGGATCGCAAGCTTTATCGTGAAAATATGCAAGCAATATTAAAGACTTATCCTAATCTGACCATCCTTGAGGGCGGGGCTGAGGATTTGGTGATTAAGGATGGAGTGGTTACGGGGGTATGCAGTTCGAATGGGCACACGTACACCTGTAAAGCGGCCATTATCACCACGGGAACTTTTCTTCGCGGCCTGATCCATCGCGGCGAGGAGAAGATTCCGGCGGGCCGTGTCGGCGAAAAGCCGGCTGTCGGTTTGGCGCTGACGCTCGAAAAATACGGCTTCCCGCTCGGACGATTGAAGACGGGAACGCCGGCGCGGATCGATGGCCGCACGATTGATTGGTCGGGTATTGAAAAACAGAGCGCGGATAACCCGCCGGTGCCCTTTTCCTACCTTACAGACAAGATTACGGTGCCCCAAATCGATTGCGGCATTACCTACACCACCCAAAAAACCCATGACATCATCCGCGCCAATCTGCACCGCGCGCCGATGTACTCGGGGCAGATTGCGGGCACGGGGCCGCGCTATTGCCCGTCTATCGAGGACAAGGTCGTGCGCTTTGCCGACAAAGAGCGCCACCAGATTTTCCTTGAGCCTGAAGGGCTGGACGATCCCACAATCTATCCGAACGGCATTTCCAACGCCTTGCCCATCGAGGTTCAGGCGGAACTTCTCTCCTCTATTCCGGGGCTGGAAAAGGCCAAGGTGAACGAGTGGGCTTATGCCATCGAATACGATTATTGCGACCCCCGCGACCTTACCCAGACCCTCGAATCCAAGCGGATTTCGGGCCTGTTTCTGGCCGGGCAAATCAACGGTACGACGGGCTACGAGGAGGCCGCTGCGCAGGGGCTCGTAGCGGGTCTGAATGCCGCTATTCTTGCCGGGGCTGTTTCACGTGAAACAATGGCGCCCTTCATCCTTGACCGTGCTGAGGCCTATATCGGGGTTATGATTGACGACCTGATTACCCGCGGGGCGCCCGAGCCGTACCGGATGTTCACGTCCCGCGCCGAGTATCGCCTGACCTTGCGGGCGGACAATGCCGACCAGCGTTTAACGGATAAGGCGGTTGCCGGCGGCTTTGCTTTTGTCGAACGCGTGCAGGCGTGGAAGACCAAAAAAGCGGCGCTTGACGCCGCCCGTTCCTTGATGATTGATACGCTTAAGGCCACGCCGAACGAGCTGGAAAAACAGGGCATCATCATCAATAAAGACGGCCGCCGCCGCACCGCGCTGGAGCTTCTCAACTATGCGGATATCGGCTGGGAAACGCTTCAGGGGGTGTGGCCGGAATTGGAAAATATCTCCGCCCCCATCCGCGAACAAATGGAAATCGATGCGGTCTATGCCGGCTATTCCGACCGTCAGCAGGTGGATATCGAGGCTTTCCGCAAGGAGGAAGGGCTTACCCTTCCTGCGGATCTGGATTACGGCGCGGTAGGCTCTCTTTCGAATGAAATCCGTCAGAAGCTGGAGGCCGTCCGGCCCGCTACGCTCGGCGCGGCGGCCCGCATTCCCGGAGTCACGCCGGCGGCAATGATTTCCCTGCTCCGCTTCGTCAAGCGTTCAAAGGCCGCCGCCTGATGGTCATTAACCATGTTTCACGTGAAACAGAGGCCCGCCTCCGGCAATATCATGCCCTCCTTTTAAAATGGCAGGACAAGATCAATCTGATCAGTCCGACCACGGTTCCCGACGCATGGGAGCGGCATTTCGAAGATTCCCTGCAACTTCTGCCATTGATCCCCGAGGGCGTGAAAACCATCTATGATTTAGGGTCCGGCGCTGGATTTCCTGGACTGCTTCTGGCCATGACGCGGCCGGATATTGCCGTGAGCCTGATCGAATCCGATGCCAAAAAATGCGCCTTTCTAAAGACCGTTTCCCGTGAAACCGGAACGGCCGCGGCCATCAGAAACGAGCGGATCGAGACCGCCGCGGCGACGCTTCCCGCCCCCGATCTCATCACCGCGCGGGCTTTGGCAAGCCTCGGCGATTTGCTGGGCTATATTCAGCCTTGGTTGGAACAGCGCCCCGAGCTGGCGTTATTGTTCCCCAAAGGCGAGCGCTGGGCGGAAGAAGTCGAGACGGCGAAGACCGCTGGATGGGCCTTCGATATGGCCGATTTTCCCAGCAAAACCGACCCGCGAGCCCATATACTGTTGTTGAAAAACGTTCGGATAAGCCAGGTATAGGCTGTGAACTTCCTGTGTGTTTCACGTGGAACACACATTGGTGAGACAAGAGCGCTCCGAATTTTCTTGACGTTTTGGCCGCCGTTTCGCCATAGTGGGCCACGCTTCAGCATAGAGAAACAAAGGGGATCTGGATGGCCGACGACACGTTTTCCGACAACGAGCAAACCCCGCCGGCCAGCCCGCTAAAGTCGCCCATTTCCAATCACCGCATCCCGCGCATTTTGTCCGTCGCCAACCAAAAGGGCGGCGTGGGCAAAACGACGACCTCGGTCAATCTCGCCACCGCGCTGGCGGCGATCGGCAAAAAGGTTTTGCTGGTCGATCTGGATTCTCAGGGCAATGCTTCCACCGGCCTTGGCATCAAACGCGCCGGCATCCGCAAAAGCACTTATGATGTGATTTTCGACGATGCGAGCGTGGCCGAAACCGTACAGGCCACCAAGGTTCCGGGGCTTTTTGTCCTGCCGTCCTCCATCCATTTGTCCGGCGCGGAAATCGAGCTGGTGACGACCGAACACCGCGAATTCCGCCTGCAACGCGCCCTGCGCGTGCCGATGCCGTACGATTATGTGGTGATCGACTGCCCGCCGTCTTTGAGCCTTTTGACGTTGAATGCGCTCGTGGCGTCCGATGCGATCGTCGTGCCTTTGCAGTGCGAATTCTTCGCGCTGGAGGGGTTGAGCCATCTCGTTAAAACAATCGAACGCGTGAAAAAGAGCTTCAATCCGCGTCTTGATATTCACGGCATCGTGCTCACTATGTTCGACAAGCGCAACAATCTGTCCGATCAGGTCGCAGCCGACGTGCGCGATTATTTCGGCGACAAAGTCTACAAAACGGTGATCCCGCGCAATGTGCGCTTAAGCGAAGCGCCGAGCTATGGCTTGCCCGCGATTGTTTACGACATGAAATGCCCCGGCGCGCGGGCGTATATCAGTCTTGCGAGCGAGATATTGAAGCGCGAGAAAAAATTGCGCACGGAAGCGGCGGCACAGGCAAGCGAAACAACGCAGGCCGCATGAAACATAGATGTCCCGGTTCCGTCTGGGATAACGAAAAAATATAAAGGACACAAAACATGACGCCAAAACAAAGAGGACTGGGCCGCGGGCTCGACGCGCTGTTCGAAGACGAGGAAGCAACCTTCGCCGTCAAGGAAGACGCGCCCATGCTTATGCCGCAAGGCCCGCGCAGAACGCTTGGCATCGGCCAACTAACGCCGAACCCCGATCAGCCACGCACGCATTTCGATCCTGCGCATATCGGCGAGCTGGCGGCCTCCATCAAACAGCATGGATTGCTACAGCCCATACTTGTCCGCCCTGTTCCGGGCAACAAGGATATGTACGAAATTGTCGCGGGTGAACGCCGCTGGCGCGCAGCCCAAAAAGCGCAACTTCATGAAGTGCCGGTCACCATCCGCGAGCTTGACGATTCACAGGTCCTGCAAATCGCGCTGATCGAAAATCTTGTTCGGCAAGACCTCAATCCGCTCGAAGAGGCGCGCGGCTATCAGCGTCTTATGGACGAGTTCGCCTTTACCGCCGACGATGTCGGACAATCGGTGAGCCGTTCGCGGTCCCATGTCGCCAACATGGTGCGTTTGCTGACCCTGCCCGAAAGCGTCCAGAATATGGTGGTTGAAAGCAAACTGAGCGCAGGCCATGCGCGCGCGCTTATCAATGCCGAAAATCCAGCATTGCTGGCGCAAGAAGTTGTGACCAAGGGGCTGTCCGTTCGCCAGACGGAAAAGCTGGCCGCCGAGACCGCAGGCCGCGAGATTCAGAGCCGAGGGAAATCTTCTTCCGCGCCGGCGTTCAAAGACCCGAACATTCTTGCGTTCGAAAAAGATCTTTCGAATATCCTCGGCCTGAAAGTCACGATTGCGATGGACGGCGAGACGGCGGGTGTTTTGTCCGTTGCGTTCAAAGATCTGGATCAGCTTGACGAAGTTGCCTTGCGTCTATCGAAAATTCCAAAAGTTCTGTCTTAAGGGGAGTATCGCCATGATTTTGCGTCATCCATTCGTATCAACAGAATCCGCCGAAAAACTGTCGGAAGAGTTTTACAAAGGCATCGCGTTTGCCGGAAAAAAGATTTCGGGTCTTTTTCGCAAATCCGCTTCCCGTGAGGCCGAGGCTTCAAGCGTTGCACCGCCCGCGCCGCCGCAATTATAATCAGCCCTGTGCCGCGAGCGAGAGAATAACCTGCGAGCACAATGTTTCGACGGGCGTGCCCGTTTGTTTTGTTTGCGCTTCAACTTGAGAGAGGCGTTGCATGAACGTCATCAATTTGTTTTCCGGCCATTTGCGAAGCTGTGCTTTGAACGGGTCTACGTTTTTGAAAAACACGGCGGGTTGCAGTTTCTTCATCGCGCTATCGACATCCGCGCCATCTTTCATCAATGATTTGGTGTAATGCAGGCGGCGGAAATGTCCTTGCAGGGAGCGCAGGATCGTGACGACGGCAACCCCCTCCTCTATCAGTTTGTTGTAAGCGCGAAGCGCAACCTCAATGCGTCCTGCGCCAATCGCATACAAAAGATCGTCAATGGATTGGTCGCCCGCCTCGCCGCAAGCCGCGCGCGCATCATCAAGCGTGACGGTTTTGGAAACATCGCCCATATAGATCATCAGCTTGTCTATTTCGGCGCGTACCCGAAGCCGGTCGCCTGCGATATTCGCGGCGAGCCATGCGCTGGCGTCCGATTGAATGCTGTAGCCGCCCGCCGAGAGAGTCTGGCGGATCAGGTTTGCCACGCCGCGTTCGTCATCAACGTAACAAGGGACCGCGGCGGCGCAGTCCGATTTTTCGAACAGCAGGCGCAAAGAGGATTTGGGGCCAAGCTCGCCAGCCTCTAAAATCACCAGATTGTCGCGGCTGGGGCTTGCCAGATACTCTTTTAAAAGGGTTGTGTGCTTGTCGCTTGCTCCGTCCACGCGGATCAGGCGGGTGCCGCCCATCAGCGACATGGCGTGGGCTTCATCGGACAGGCGGGCGCCGTCCTCGGACAAAATATCGCCCGTCAAAAGAGAGACATTGAAGGGGTCGTTTAAATCAGGTACAACCGCCAATCCCATGGCGGCGGCGCGCTCTTTGACCAGCCCGTCGTCCGGCCCGTACACCAAAATGGCGCGGGCTTTGGGGTCCGGCTTTTTAACGAACGGTTCGATGTCTTTCCATGCGAGTTTCATGAAAGCATCCTACGGAAAAGCTTGTGGCGCGGCCAAGCGGTATTTAGGGCGCGTACAGAATTTTTGTTTGACATAACTTAATAGAAAGTGTTTATAGCTCCCATGTCTGCGATGCGTACATCTTTGAATTATTCCCCCGCTCCGGTTTCGGAGCCTGTCCAGCCTGCGGCTGATCTGCACAAGATTCGTCTGCGCGACTTTTTTGCGCAATCCGCCGATGTCGCGATCAACGTCGATAACACTAAAGTATATCTGCCCGATGTTTCCTGGACGCGCACCTTTGCCAAGGGCTTGCAAAAAGTGGATTTCACCGCGACGCATATCATTGAGGTCGGCGTCGGTTCGGGCGTCAACATGGCGGGATTGATGCTGCATCCCGCGCGCAAGCCGCAATTTTTTATCGGCTCCGATCTGGCTGGCGCTGCCGTCGATGCAAGCGCGGATCTAGCGGTTGCGCATAAGATGAACGCGATGCTGCTGGAATCCGATTTATTGTCGAATATTCCGGCGCAAGAGTTGCGCCGCGCAGATTACATTATCGGCTGCATCCCGCAAGTGCCGTTGCACCACGGCGATATGCGCGACGAGCGCGACCTGTCCGATTACTATGAAGAAACCGGCATCGCCGAAGACAAATACGGTCTGGGGCTGGTCGCGCGGTTGCTTGACCAAGCCGCAGACGTTGCGCCGCAAGCAACGCTTGTTCTGAATATCGCAGGCCGTCCGGGCGACAGCCGCCTTGCGCCGATGTTCGAAAGACACGGATACGAAACGCAAATTCTGTACACGAATGTCGTGCGTCAGGACCCGGGAACATCCTTGCGCTCGCTTGTCGAGATCGAGAACGACACCAGTCTGAATTTCCATTTCTTTCAGGACGCCAAAGCGCAAAGAGACATCAACGCGCATGCAGCCGAAGCGCTTCGCGGCCTTGGCAAGCCTGTCTATCATAATTTGCATGTCATGAGCGCCAAGCTGGTGTAGGATTTCCGGCATGACGGATTTCAAAACGTTTGTAGAAAGCGGCAACACTATTCTGATGCCCGGCGCGCTGGGGACTGAATTGCAGCGCCGCGGGTATGAAACAAAACTCCCCTTGTGGTCGGCGGGCGCCAATCTGGAAGCGCCTGCTCTGGTTACACAAATCCATGCGGATTATCTGGCGGCGGGCGCGGACATCTGCGTGACCAACACGTTCCGCACCACGCCGCGCACCTATGAAAAGCTGGGCAATCCCGCACTGGCGCGCGATGCCATGAAGGCCGCCGTCGATTGCGCGAAAGCCGCCCGCGATCAATTCAAGGGCCGCGATATTTTCATCGCCGGCTCGTTCGCCACGCTCGAAGACTGCTACGAGCCCGATCTTGTCCCCGATGAGCCTGCGCTGACGCGCGAACATGAAGAACAAGCGACATGGCTGGCGGCGGAAGGCGTTGATTTTTTATTGCCCGAGACGATCAATTCGCTTCGTGAAGCAATTGTCATGGCGCGCGCGGCAAGCAATACGGGATTGCCGTTCGTCATCAGTTTCGTCGTGCGCGAAAACGGCGATCTGTTCGACGGCACGCCGTTGGCAGAGGCCGTAGAGAAAACCGATTACAAAGGACGGATCGGTGTGAGCATCAACTGCCGCCCCATCGATACGCTGAGCGCGGCGCTGCCAGCATTGGTAAAATCCTATGACGGATTGAAGGGCATCTACGCCAACGGCATCGGCAGGCCCGATGACGATCTGGGATGGATCTTCGAAGAGAACGCGGACAGCATCGAAAAATATCTGAATGCCGCGCTGTCGTGGCAGCAGGCCGGATGCCGGGTGATCGGCGGATGTTGCGGCACCACGCCCGCCTATGTCAAGGCGATGGCGGAGCGGCTGAAGAATACCCGTTCGAAAGCGGCGTAAACCCATTCTTTTTTTCTATTTCGGCCAATAATGCGATGGGGTCCGTGCAAATGGTGCGGGCGCTGTAGCCGTCTCTTTCATTTCCGGTAATCATGCGTATTGCACAATTGGGCCGCGTATCCAGACGATCAACGATCCATTGAACACCACGATGAAGCGGAATGTCTTCAAGACACAGCGCGTTTGTTCCGTGTGTGACGACGATGGTGGCGCCGCCGTGTTTTTTGCGTTCTTCAAAAAATGGTATCATACGGTTCTGCACATCGCAGATGCTTTCCCCATTCGGCGGTCGAGCATAGAAAATACCACGCCGTTCTTTAGCTTCTTGGAAGGCGGGAAACGTATCGGGGCAAGCAACGGCTCGTTCGGCAGATGTAAAAAGCCCGTCGAAATCGCCGAATTTTTGTTTATCAAGGCGATGGTCGAAATTTACGTAGAGGTCTTTGTGTTGCTGCACCATCATGTAAAAAATTTCAAAGGTCGTGCGCGTGGAGCGATGCCCTTGGCTACTGATAAGCTGTATATTTTTTAAGTCGGCCCGCTCTCCCAGGATAGACAAAATGGTTCCGGCTGCGCGGCCTTGTTGTACGCCAAGATCGGTAATCGGAATATTGCCGTCGCCCATAGTGCGATAGGCATCCTGTTCCTTTTGACCCAAAGATTCTGCGTGGCGCAGAACAAACATCACGAAATCGTCATCCTTCAGGCCCCGAAGGTCCTGTACGGCTTTGTCGAAAATGTCGATCAGCGTATCCATAGGGGCGATGCTAGGCCCGCTCCTCGTATTCTGTCAATGAGTAGGCTTGGTTAACGCTTGAAGTATAAGGTGATTTGCGTTTCGATCTGGCGGGCCAAATCTTCCAATGCCGCCTCGCGCGCATCTTTTTCGGAGACGCGGGTCGTAAACTGGCTACCAAGTACGTTGTACGAGGTGATGGCGCGCAGATCGCGTTTAAGCACATCCTGTCCCGTTGATTTGTCCTTCAGACGCATGACGGTGCGCAACTTGATCTGTTTACGGGTGGATTCGGAATCAATCGTCAAATCAAGGTTTGTGTTCGTCTCCACGATTTCTTCCACGCTCAGAACATAGGCAGGCGTACCAGGATAGCCACCACGATAGAAATTATCGATCAGGAGGTTGCGCAGGTAGACACCTTCTTCATTCGGGATCATTGCGATTTCAACTTTATCGAGGCCTTCCACAGGCGCGTAGCCTGCCGTGCCGGCGCTGGAGCCGTATTGCGGCGTAAACCCGCAGGCCGTCAGCGAGAGAAGAAAAAGCGTGCTCAAGATTTTTTTCATCATCTGCAATCCTTGTCCGCACTCAGCCTATCACGCCGCCACCACGTTGACGATACGTCCCGGCACAACGATGATTTTCTTCACCGATTTTCCTTCGAGCGCCGCTTTGACCGTATCTTGGGCCAACGCCTGCTCTTCTGCGGTTTTCTGGTCGGCCGTTGCGGGCAGGATAATCGTAGCGCGCATTTTGCCATTGACCTGAACCGCCAGCGTCACTGTGTCGGATTCCAGCAACGCCGGATCGGCTTTGGGCCATGATATCTGAGTTAGTCCGACTTTGTTGCCAAGGTCCTCCCACAATTGTTCGGCCAAATGCGGCATCATCGGATTGATCATCATGACAAAATTTTCGACCGCTTCGCGCAAAGCCCATTTGTCTGCTTCATCCAGCGGTTTGAAGGATGAGATGGTGTTGGACAATTCGCGCAACAAAGCTACAGCTTTGTTCATGTGGAAGGCTTCGATACCACGGCCTACGCCGTCAATCGTTTTATGCGTTTCGCGACGGAGTTTCGTTGCTGCATCCGAAAATTGTTGCGGCTTGGACTGGACCGTTTTGACCGTGTCGATGGCCTCGGTGATCATGCGGTGAAGCTTGTTCACGTATTTCCACGCGCCTTCGATGCCGGCTGTACTCCACTCGATATCGCGTTCCGGGGGTGAATCCGAAAGAATAAACAGGCGTGCCGAATCCGCGCCATAGGTGTCGATGATGTCTTGCGGATCAATCGTGTTTTTTTTCGATTTCGACATCTTGATGACACCGACATCGATCAGAGGCTTTCCTGTTGCTTTTTCCGTCGGTACGCCTTCGGTAGAAACTTCGGCAGGCGTGTACCATTTACCCTTTTCATCTCTCCACGCGCGGTGATTGACCATGCCTTGGGTAAACAGGCCGGAAAATGGTTCGTCGCTAGCGATCGGATAGCCGCAGGCGCGGAGCGCACGGGTCCAGAACCGGGAGTAAAGAAGATGCAAAACGGCATGTTCGACGCCGCCGATATATTGATCAACCGCGCCCCAGTAAGAGGCCGTTTTTTTCGAAAAGGCTTCGTTCTCGTTGCGCGCATCCAGATAGCGCAGGTAATACCAACTGGAGTCGACGAACGTGTCCATGGTATCGGTCTCGCGCATCGCTTTGCCGCCGCATTTCGGGCAGTCCGTATGTTTCCATGTCGGATGCCGCACCAGAGGGTTTCCCGGCTCGTCGTAATTGATGTCATGCGGCAGTTCGACCGGAAGCTGCTGTTCGGGTACAGGCACGATGCCGCAAGTCTCGCAGTGGATTAAGGGAACCGGACAGCCCCAGTAGCGCTGGCGCACCGCGCCCCAGTCGCGCAGACGGTATTGCGTTTTACCAAAACCGCGGTCCTGTTTTTCCAGTTCGGCAATGGCGGCTTTTTTAGCCGCTTCGGTTTCAAGCCCGTTGAGGAAATCCGAATTGATGATTTTTCCGGGTCCTGTGTAGGGGAGGTTTTCGCCTTCGGGCATCTCC
>QFQB01000089.1 GCA_003241475.1 Micavibrio aeruginosavorus | reverse complement strand
TTTCACCATTGTTTTTTTTTCAAATGATCCTTATTTATGCCTAAAATTTTTATCTGTTCTCCGACGCGAAGCATGCGTTGCGATGGCTGGCTGGTTGTTGCTTTCATAATTTAATATTTCGGCTCGGGGCAAATGCGATCAAAAAAATCCTGTTCGTCTTCAATGTCGGATCGAATGTGTTGATAAGACGAAGGAGGAAAGTATTCAGAATCTGAATCAAGGGAATCGGAAAAAGCCTGTTCCTGCTCCAGAGCATTAAGGCACCACGCTGTGCCAAGATCATTTTTTGTTACTTTTTTATTATGCATAGCTATAGCCTGCTTTATTAATGCTTTGTCTGCGATGGTTTATTTAATTCGTAAAACAGTGGATGATCTCTGAAATATCTGTCAATTTCAGAAACCGTTTTCTGGCCGAGATTGCGGGAAGCCATAACAAAGGCCTTTCCCGCATCCGGTTTTGGTTTGGATCCCCCCGACATGGTTTACGCCAGCGTTCTGGCTTCGGAGATGACTTCGAAACATTCGATGATATCGTTCTCACGAATATCTTCATAGTTTTCGAATGCCATACCGCATTCCATGCCCTCTTTGACTTCCTTGACTTCGTCCTTGAAGCGTTTGAGGGTTTTAAGCGTGCCTTCGTGGATGACAACATCGTCGCGGAGCAGGCGGACTTTTGCGCCGCGCTTGACCTGACCAATCGTGACCATACAACCGGCGATTTTTCCGGCCTTGGTAATGTTGAACACCTGACGGATTTGCGCTTGACCTAGATATTCCTCGCGGAGCGTGGGCGAGAGCATGCCCGACAGGATCGCTTTGGCATCATCGATAACGTTATAGATGATGTTGTAGTAGCGGATCTGGACACCCTCGCGTTCAGCTTGCGTTCTTGCCTGTGCATTCGCACGCACGTTGAAGCCGATAACCATGGCATTGGATGCTTTGGCCAGTGTGATGTCGGATTCGGTAATGCCGCCGACGCCGGAATGCAGAACCTGAATGCCGATCTCATCATTTTCCGCCGTCATCTTGTTCAACGAACCGATAATAGCTTCGACGGAACCATGAACGTCGCCCTTGATAAGAACGGGAAGAATTTTCTTCTCTCCGGCCACTTTGGCTGCGGCCAGAATATCTTCGAAGCTCTTGCCCTGACGATTGGTTGACATGGCGGCGGAAGCGCGCTCGCGGCGTTTGCGTGCGCGATATTCGGAAACTTCACGGGCTTTTGCTTCGTTTTCGACGACGTTCAGAATATCGCCAGCATCCGGCGTGCCTGTCAAACCCAGTACTTCGACTGGCTGCCCCGGAATGGCTTCACTCAGGAGTTTTCCATGATCGTCGTAAAGTGCGCGGACGCGGCCCCATTCGGCACCGACGACAAAGATATCGCCGGTCTTCAACGTGCCGCGTTGGATCAGAACGGTAGCAACAGAGCCACGGCCCACCTCCATTTTAGCTTCGACAACGGCACCTTCTGCCGGGCGGTTCGGGTTGACTTTGAGTTCGAGAATTTCTGCTTGAAGCAAAATGGCTTCCTCGAGTTTGTCGAGGTTCATTCTTTTCTTCGCGGAAATTTCAACCATCATTGTGTCGCCACCGAGTGACTCAACTACGACTTCATGTGCAAGAAGATCGTTGATGACTTTATGGACGTTGGCATCAGGAAGGTCGATTTTGTTGACAGCGACAATCATTGGCACTTTGGCTGCCTTGGCGTGGTTTATCGCCTCTATTGTCTGTGGCATGATAGAATCGTTGGCGGCAACCACCAGAACGACGATATCCGTCACATTCGCACCGCGTGCGCGCATTTCTGTAAAGGCTGCGTGGCCAGGGGTGTCGAGGAAGGTGATTTTTGCACCTGATGCAAGTTGAACCTGGTAGGCGCCGATGTGTTGCGTAATGCCGCCAGCTTCACCGGAGACAACATCGGTCGAACGTAAAGCGTCGAGCAATGAGGTCTTACCATGGTCTACGTGACCCATAATGGTAACGACAGGCGGACGAGCCACCAGTTGTTCTACTTTATCTTCTTCGCCGCCAAGATTGGTTTCAACGTCGGATTCCGTTACGCGTTTGAAGGTATGGCCGAAATCACCGACAATCAATTCGGCTGTATCGGCATCGATAGACTGGTTGATGGTTGCCATAACACCCATTTTCATGAGTGCCTTGATAACGTCTGCGGAGCGTTCGGTCATACGGTTGGCAAGTTCTTGCACCGTAATGACTTCGGGAATAATTACCTCACGGAAAACTTTTTGTGCAGGGTCTTTGGGACCCATCGCCATTTTGCGGGCTTTTTCACGAGCACGCTTAACAGCAGCGAGAGAACGTCCTCCATCGCGGTCACCATCATCGCCCAAAACTTTGGAAACTGTCAGTTTTCCACCGCGACGACGATCATCATCGGAAGATTTCGGATTGCGCGGGGCGCCTCGACGCATACGGTCGCGCATACTCTCGGATTCGCCATCTTCACGCGGCGCGGAAGGTGCGCCTGGACGTGGAGAGAAGGGGGTCGACGGACCAGAGGGCGCGGTAAAGGAACGCACTTGATCCTGACGCAGACGGTCGTTTTCTGCCTGACGGGCTTTTTCCTCGGCTTCGATACGTTCCAGCTCTTCCAATTCGCGGCGACGCAGATCTTCGATATCCGGAGGTGCGCTTTTGTCGGGCGTTGGCGTCTTGTTGACGGCCATGCCGATTCCTTCGTTGTTCGACGGACGTTCTTTGCGAGGTTGCGAGAGCGCTTCGCGCAAGGCTTTCGCCCGCGCATCGCGTTCCTCGGATGTAAGGCTATGCAATTCATTCGACAAAGCCTCATCGACGGGCACACTCGTTGGCGCAGGTGCGGCGTCTTCAGGTTTGCCTGTACGGCGTCTGCGTACCTCCACGACCGTGCCGCGTCCCGATCCGCCCGTCATATTTTGACGCGCCTGTGCCGCCGCATTGCCTTTCAGGCTCAGCGTTCCGCCCGGTTTCGCGCCGAGGGTCAGGGGTTTCTTTTCTTTGTCTTCTTTGCTTTCGCTCATTACGTCACTTCTACAAGTTTAAAGGTTGAAGGGGGCAGGCTCTTGTTAAGCGACCTGCTCCTCTTCTGCGAACCAACTGGCGCGGGCAGCCATAATCAGGCTTTCTGCATTTTTGCGCGTGATAGCGCTTTCGCCCAGAATTTCTACCAGTTCGTCCGTAGCGAGGTCGGCGAAATCGTCTTTCGATTTGATGCCGGCTTCGCCGAGTTTGATGATCTGTTGTGGAGCAAGGCCTTCCATCGTGAGAAGGTCTTCTTGAATGCCCAGCTTCTCGCTTTGCTCTTTCAGCTTGCGGTCCAGCTCTTCCAGCCATGTGTTGGCGCGGTTGATAAGCTCTATACCCACATCCTCGTCAAAGCCCTGAATCTGCATCATCTCGTCAACAGATGTATCTGCAATTTCTTCGATGCTCGCAAAGCCTTCGGCAACCAGCAGGTGTGCGATAACTTCGTCAACGTCCAGAGCCTCAATAAAGAGCGAGGAACGAACCTTGAATTCTTCGGCACGGCGTGCGGATTCTTCGGCTTCGGTCATAATGTCGATATCCCAGCCGCAGAGCATGGAAGCCAGACGGACGTTTTGTCCGCGGCGGCCGATGGCGAGGCTGAGCTGTTCTTCGGGAACAACAACATCCATACGTTTTTTGTCTTCGTCCAGAACCACTTTGGCAACGGCGGCAGGCTGCAATGCATTGACGATGAAGGACGCGATATCGGACGACCATGGAACGATGTCGATTTTCTCGCCTTGCAATTCGCCGACAACGGCCTGAACGCGCGATCCACGCATACCAACGCAAGCGCCGACCGGATCGATGGAAGAATCGCGGGAAACAACAGCGATCTTGGCGCGGGAGCCGGGATCGCGGGCAACAGCTTTGATTTCGATCACGCCGTCATAGATTTCAGGTACTTCCTGCTTGAACAGGGCGGCCATGAACTGCGGGTGCGAACGGGACAAGAAGATTTGCGGGCCGCGCTGCTCCTGACGGACATCATAGATGTACGCACGAACGCGGTCGCCGGTTTTAAAGTGTTCGCGTGGCAGAGATTCATCGCGGCGCAGAAGGCCTTCGCCTTTGCCGCCGATGTCGATGGTGGTGTTGCCGTATTCAACGCGTTTGACAACGCCGCTGATGACTTCGCCAACACGGTCTTTGAATTCTTCGAATTGTTTTTCACGCTCTGCTTCACGTACTTTTTGCACGATAACCTGTTTTGCTGTTTGGGCGGCGATACGGCCAAAATCAAGCGGCGGCAGGTCGTCGACTAGAAACTCGCCGATAACGGCATCTTTTTTGATGCGTTGCGCTTGGGGCAACGTCAATTGACGGACTTCGTCTTCGACATTTTCAATAGTTTCGACAACTTCGCGGTAACGCTTCAGGCCGATCAAGCCGGTCTTGCGGTCGATGTGGGCGCGGATATCATGATCGTGGCCGTATTTGGAACGGCCAGCCTTTTGAATGGCTTCCTCCATTGCTTCGAGCACGATCGTGCGGTCAATATTCTTTTCGCGGGCTACAGCATCGGCGACTTGCAGAAGTTCCATTTTCGTTTTTTTCCTTTTGTTTTCCTAAACAGCAGTAATAGTTTGTTTTTTCGTGGCTTTGATCAACTCGTCGGTCAGAACAAGGCGGGCTTTTTTAATGTTGGCCAGCTCAAGTTTTCTTTCCGCATTGTCGACGATCAACGTCACAAATTCTTTATCCGCCTCGATGATTTTACCGCGAAAGCGTTTTTGGCCGCTCTCGCCGATACCATCCTCGAGTTCGACTCTGGCATCAAATCCGGCATATTTGCCAAAATCATCGGCCTTCATAAGCGGGCGGTCGATGCCCGGAGAACTGATTTCCAGCGTATAGGCCCCGGAAATCGGGTCTTCCACTTCCAAAAGCGGGGAGAGCGCCTTGGAGATTGCCGTGCAATCATCGAGGCCCAGATTCCCCGTTTTCGGGTTTTCGGCTAGGATCTGAAGAATACCGCTCTTGAATTCCAGCATGACCAGCTCAAAGCCTAAGTCCTTGATAACAGGCTCGGAAATGGCGATCAGTTTGTGTTCCAGCGGTGTGTTCTTCATACCCGAATTCTTCGTTTTGATCCCGGTTTGGTAACAAAAAAGGCGGGTCTCTTTTCGAGCCCACCCCTGTGATAACACCGGAATTTGAGGTTTATATACGCCCGATGCCGCGGGATTTCAAGACTTTTTGATGAAAGCGGAAAAATCTTGACAATATACATAATAAAATATTATACATCGTCGCAATAATAAAGAGGAGAATGATATGCCTATTTTATTCTATGGGAACAAGAATGCCGTCCCAAGCCAAGCGCCCGTTAAAGACGCTTTCAAAGCGGCAGGCGCGTTTCTTGCCGGCATGGCGGTTGCGGGCGGACTTGTCTACGCAGGCGTCCAACACGTGAACAAGGAATGTTCGTCTGGCGTCCAGCACAGCTATTGCGGGCCAAAAGCGCAGTAGCTTTGATTTAAGCTTATGTCCGGACAACGCTGTTTGGTCGTTGCTGGTTAACAGAGCTTTTTTCCAAAATAGTTTGTTTGATTTCTTCGTATTCCTCTTTGGTCAGCAAAGCCGAGGATACGGATCCCTTTTCCTGCGCCGCCTTTATTTCCAGTATGCGCTGTTTCTTGATGGCGGTTTCCTTCACCGAGGAAATATCTGCAAACCGAAGAACCTTTTTGTCCGCGAGCAGCAGTTTAGGCAGAATTATTTCCGTTGCCGTTACTTCTATGACTTTCGGCTCTCCGGCAAATCTTTGAAAAAGCGCGTATAGGCTCATGAGGGTGAAAACCGTGCACAAGACGCCGAATCCGTAATGAATATATATAGCGGCGTCGGCTTCGAAATGCGCTCCCTTATAATCGAAAGCTTCATGATTCATGCCTCTGGATATAAAAAACCAGCTCATGGCGCCGAACAGAATAAGGCCCAACAGGGTAGGAACAATCTTGCTTTGATAGTTGTATGTCTTTGTCATGATGCAAATACCCCTTGAATTTATGCTTTTTTCTTAAATAGCAAATAACTTTGTCTGCGCCCCGCATCCGCGCCTTTGGCGGCATAGCGGGTGGTGACGAACCAGCCTTCGGGCATGGTGCGCCAGTCTTTCTCGCACGTCGCCTGCCATTCAAAACCGCCATGATTCATGGTTTCCGTGACCATCCATTCCGACAGTTCATCGACATCCGTTGCCATGATGAAATCGCCGCCGGGTTTGAGGATGCGGAAATATTCCTTGAGCGTTTCCGCGCGAACGATGCGGCGCTTGTTGTGCTTCTTCTTCGGCCACGGATCTGGGTTGAGAATATAAATCGCTGACAGACTGTCGCTTTTCATCGAGCGACAGAGCATAACGGCATCATCCATCCACACGCGGATATTGTCGTGAGCCATGTCCTTGATGCTTTTCAGGAACATGGACATTCCGTTGATAAAAGGCTCAACCCCGATGTAATTGCGCTCGGGCCGTTGTTCCAGCATCATCTTTGTGTGCTCGCCGTTTCCGAACCCGATTTCGAGAACAATGTCTCTCTCTGCTTTGAATAGGGTTACCGGATCAAGCGTGCCATCTTCAGTCAGGGAAGCCGCATCAAGAGTCAGTTGCGGCAAAAGCGTATCTATCACGGCCTGACGCGATTCCCCCATGGGGCGGCCCAAGCGGCGGCCATAGACGCGCTTTTTGGCTTCTTGTGTAAAGGCGGCGGGAATTTTGCTCATTAATGTGTAAACCTCATAAAACGATCCCCGCATAAGCGGGGATGTTTGAATGACTGGTATTTAGATTAACCCAGTATGTCCTGCAAGGGTTTTACGAGGTCCAGCTTTTCCCAGCTGAAACCACCGTCCGCTTCAGGCTTGCGGCCGAAGTGACCATAAGCTGCCGTGCGGGCATAGATCGGGCGGTTCAGCTTCAGGTGTTCACGGATACCACGAGGAGAAAGGTTCATGACTTTATTGATGGCGTTGGCAATATGCGCTTCGTCCACCGTGCCTGTACCATGCGTGTTCACATAGAGCGAAATAGGCTTGGAAACACCGATCGCATAGGAAACCTGCAAGGTGCATTTTTCGGCATAGCCTGCGGCCACGATATTCTTGGCCACGTAACGCGCGGCATAAGCCGCAGAACGGTCCACTTTCGTCGGGTCCTTGCCTGAGAATGCGCCGCCGCCGTGGGGGGCAGAGCCGCCGTAGGTATCGACGATGATCTTGCGTCCCGTCAAACCGGAATCTCCCACAGGCCCGCCGATGACGAAACGGCCTGTCGGATTGATGTAAAGCTCGTTCGGCTCGGGCATCCAGCCGGCGGGAAGAACTTTCATGATGTAGGGAATGACCATGTCGCGCACTTCGTCTTGCGTTACGCCTTCGGCATGTTGCGTCGAAAGAACTACGGAGGTCGCGCGGACGGGTTTGCCGTCACGGTACTCCAGCGATACTTGCGATTTTGTATCCGGTCCTAGTTTGCTCAGGATTCCCTTGTGGCGGTCTTCGGCCAAAAGACGAAGAATTTCGTGGGAATAGTGCAGGGCGGCGGGCATATACTCTTCCGTCTCCGTGCAGGCATAACCGAACATGATGCCTTGATCGCCAGCACCTTCGTCTTTGTTACCGGCGGCGTCCACACCCACGGCGATATCGGCGGATTGGGAATGGATGCGGCAATCAATCTGTACTTTGTTCCAATGGAAATCGTCCTGCTCGTAGCCGATTTTCTTGATCGTTTGGCGCGCAATGTCTTCCATGATCTCTTTGGTAATAGAGGCAGGACCGCGCACTTCACCGATCAGGCCGACATAATTTGTTGTGGCCACTGTTTCAACGGCGGTGCGCGCCTCTGGTTCTTCGGAAAGGAATTTGTCCACGATAGCATCGGAGATCTGGTCGCAAACTTTGTCTGGATGACCTTCGGATACGGATTCGCTGGTAAAAATGTAGTTATTGGTCGCCAAGGCTGGTTTAGGCTTCATCGCTGTGTTCAACATAAGGGGTTCCTGGAAAAATCAATAGATTCCGACCAGCCTAGTCCTGCTTCATGATATTGACAAGAGGCTATTCATCCTGATTTTTCAGGTTTTCGGCCATGCTTCTGACAAGTTTGAACAGAT
>QFQB01000088.1 GCA_003241475.1 Micavibrio aeruginosavorus | reverse complement strand
ATTCAGAACCTGATGAGCCGCATCATGCGCGCGAGAGTCCCGCGTCAGACGGTAATAATGGGAACAGGAAAAGATCACGAAGGTCAGCGCGTAAAGATCGCAGGTCCGGTCTTTCACAGCGAGCGCATCATCGAGCGAAAATATCCACAGGCCCGTTTTCGGATCAAAATAGTGCTCCAAAATGAATTCAAATTTTGCTTTAATATTTTGATCGAATGGTTTGTTTTCAAAATGAAAAGCATGACTGTACATGGAGAGCTGGCGACACTGGGTCACAAGACGCCTCTGCCCCGTGGACACAGGCTTGAACCCTTTGCCCAGACGCTCGTAGAAACCGCCTGCAGGGTCGGAAAACGCGCCATACCATTTGGGAACCCAGCGCAACAGCAGACGGTTTTTCAAAGAGCGGACAGTGGAATGAATGCCAGAAGCCATGATAAGGAAACGCTTGATAATTGGATGCCGACGGGCATGATAGTGCCATTGAAGGAAAATGCAAAGCCACAGCGATGACCGTTACCCTGTACACCCACGATAGCGGCCTGCGCCATGACACCCCCGACGGACACCCCGAACGCGCGGACCGCCTCAGAACGCTGATGGCGCTTTTCAACGAAAAGCCTTTTTCGGATTTCCCAAGAGGCACGATCAAACCCGCTACCGAAGAACAGCTCCTTTACGGCCACCGCTTTGACTATATTGAAAAGGTTAGACACGCTATTCCGCAAGAAGGGCGCCGCGCGCTCGATAGCGACACGATCGTTAGCGTGGATTCTTTGGAAGCCGCCTTCTATGCGGCAGGCGCGCCCTGCTCCGCCGTTGACGACATCGCGGCGGGAAAAACCAGACGCGCCTTTTGCGCCATGCGCCCTCCGGGCCACCACGCCGAAGCCGCCGTCGCACGCGGATTCTGCCTGTTCAACAATATCTTTTTGGGCGCGCGCCACGCGCAAGAAGCCCACGGATTCGGCAAAATCGCCATCGTCGATTTCGATGTGCACCAAGGCAACGGCACCGACAAAATGACCCGCGCCCACGACGGCTCTATTTTATATATTTCCACTCATCAGGGCGGCATTTTCCCCAACGAAGGCTTTGAAGGCGATAACGAAGAATGTGTCATGAACTTTGAACTGGCTACTGGATCAGGTTCAAAAACATTCAGATCCCTTTATGAACAAAAAGTTTTTCCGGCCCTGACCCGTTTTGCGCCTGAACTCTTGATGATCTCCGCCGGGTTTGACGCCCACAAGGACGACCCCCTAGCAAACCTCATGCTGGAATCCGAAGATTTCGGATGGGTGACACAAAAATTATGCGCCATAGCGGATGCCACGGCGCAAGGAAGGATCGTTTCCGTTCTGGAAGGCGGCTATCATCTGGAAGCCTTAAAGACCAGCGCTACTTCCCATTTGAGAGCGCTGGCCGATCTTCCCGACTTAGCAACGCCTTAGTTCGCGTGCTGACGTTGCAGGATTTCGCGGTTGACTTGCGCGGCGCGCTTTTCGCTGGCCAAACGGCTCAGACGCCACGTGTACATGGATTGAACGTTCAATTGATTCTGGTTCTGCGTTTGATTGTAAGCCATTGTTTTATGCTCCTCTCGATACATTTCCCTAATAAATTAACTATAACCCGAAACAGCCTTTTCCAGATTCGTTAAGTTCATGACCCTGCCTTGCATAATTAGCGTAACTGGCCTATGATCCGCGCCGTCATAATGAACGGAATATTAAGGGAAATTTAACTTTGTCTCCGGTGCAATCTCTCGAAAATACCAGCTTTGAAAAAGCCCTGTCCGAACTTGAAGAGATCGTGCGCTCCCTTGAAAGCGGAAAAGCGCCGCTGGATGAATCCATCCAGTCTTATGAACGCGGCATCGCGTTGAAGCAACATTGCGAAAAAAAGCTGGCCGAAGCCCGCCTGAAAATCGAAAAGATCACCCTCTCGCCCGATGGCACGCCCAAGGCCGAGGCTTTTGACATCAAAGAATAAGAAAGATTTGGAGAATCACCCCTATGGCCCCATCCCCAAGAGAGGCATCGCAGACACTCAACGAAGCATTGGAAGAATGCGTTGTCGGCGTCAACAAAACCATCTCGCGCCTACTTCCTGAAACGGAGCTTGCTGAACAGCGTCTTTACGACGCCATGCGCCACGGCGTTTTGTCGGGCGGCAAACGCCTGCGCCCGTTCATGGTGATGCAATCAGCCAAACTTTTTAACTGTGACCCTACGCGTGCGCGCCGCGTCGCCGCAGCGCTGGAATTCGTTCACTGTTATTCGCTGATCCATGACGATCTTCCCGCCATGGACAACTCGGACCTTCGCCGCGGCGTACCGACCGTGCACATCCGCTATGATGAGGCGACCGCCATTCTTGCAGGCGACGCGCTTTTGACGCTGGCATTCGAAGTGCTCTCCGACCGCGACACGCACGCGGACCCGAACGTGCGCCTTGAACTGGTGCGCAAACTCGCCGAAGCCTCCGGCCCGCAAGGCATGGTCGGCGGACAGATGCTCGACCTGATCGGCGAACATGAAGAATTCGACCTCGGCACCATCTCGCGCATGCAGCGCATGAAAACAGGCAAGCTGATGGCGTTTGCCTGCGAGGCCGGCGCGATCCTCGGCAAAGCCGATGACGTTCACAAACGCGCGCTGGTCAATTACGCGCACGATCTCGGCCTCGCCTTCCAAGTGACGGACGATATTCTCGATGTCGAACAAACGCCAAGCATGACAGGCAAGCCCGCAAACCAAGATGAAAAAGCCGGCAAATCCACCTTCGTATCCACAATGGGCAAGGAACAGGCGAAGCAACGCGCTGAGATGCTGGTCAAACAAGCCTGCAATCACTTGAAGGTTTTCGAAAACCGCGCCGACATGCTCAAAGAGCTGGCGGAATATGTTCTGCAACGCAGATCGTAATTTTATGGCTTTATGCCATAGATTTGACTAAAGAAGACGAATGAAACAAGCTCCTGAAAAAAATACGGGAACAACGCAAAGCGCGTTGACGGCCCTGGACCGGATTAACACTCCGGCGGACCTTCGCGGACTGTCTGTAGCAGAGCTTGAGCAGGTTGCCGCAGATGTGCGCACCGAAATGGTCGATGCTGTTTCCGTTACAGGCGGGCATTTGGGCGCAGGACTTGGCGTGGTCGAACTTACCGTTGCGCTTCATGCCGTGTTCAACACGCCGGAGGACAAAATTATCTGGGATGTTGGTCATCAGGCCTATCCTCACAAAATCTTGACCGGACGCCGAGACCGCATCCGCACGCTTCGTCAAGGCGGCGGACTATCCGGATTCACAAAACGCTCGGAGAGCGAATATGACCCGTTCGGCGCGGCGCATTCGTCCACCTCTATCTCCGCAGGGCTTGGCATGGCCGTCGCGCGCGATTTATCGCATGGCAGCAGCCATGTGGTTGCCGTGATCGGCGACGGCGCGATGAGTGCGGGTATGGCCTATGAAGCGATGAACAACGCCGGAACGCTCAAAAGCAAAATGATCGTCATCTTGAACGACAACAACATGTCGATCGCTCCGCCCGTCGGCGCGATGAGCAAATATCTGACAGGCCTAGTCTCCAGCAAACCGTACTTGGGCGCGCGCGACGTGGCCAAAAAACTGGCAAACATGCTTCCCTCTCCGCTTCGCGGCGCGGCCAAACGCGCCGAAGAAACGGCCCGCGCGGCGCTCGGCGGCGGCACCATGTTCGAAGAGATGGGATTTTATTACATCGGCCCTGTCGATGGCCACAATATGGAGCAGCTTGTTTCCATCCTGACCAGCATGCGCGACAACCACCCCGAAGGCCCCGTGCTCATTCACGCGATCACAAAAAAAGGCAAAGGCTATGGCCCGGCCGAATCTTCCGCCGACAAAATGCACGGCGTGACGAAATTCGATGTCGTAACGGGATCGCAGTTCAAGGCGAAATCAAATGCCCCATCCTACACCAAGGTTTTCGCGCAAAGCCTGATCAAAGAAGCCGCCGAGGATGACAAGATCGTCGCCATCACCGCTGCGATGCCGTCCGGCACGGGGCTTGATCTGTTCGGATACGAATATCCCGACCGCACATTTGATGTCGGCATTGCCGAACAACATGCGGTGACGTTCGCGGGCGGACTTGCCTGCGAAGGATACAAACCGTTCGTCACGATTTACTCTACCTTCCTGCAGCGCGCATACGACCAAGTAGTGCACGACATCGCGCTCCAGAATCTTCCCGTGCGTTTCGCGATGGACCGTGCGGGCCTTGTCGGCGCCGACGGCGCAACGCATGCAGGATCTTTCGACATCTCGTATCTCGGGTGCCTGCCCAACATGGTCTTGATGGCCGCAGGCGATGAAGCCGAGCTCATGCACATGGTTGCAACCTGCGCCGCCTATGACAACGGGCCGATCGCGCTCCGCTATCCGCGCGGCGAAGGCATGGGCGTCGACATGCCTGAACGCGGAAAAGTTTTGAAAATCGGCAAAGGCCGCATTTTGCGCGAAGGGACGAGAACCGCAATCCTGTCTTACGGAACGCGCTTGAAAGAGGCCCTGCTCGCCGCCGATATCCTTGAGCAAAAAGACGTGTCTACAACGGTAGCCGATGCGCGTTTCGCCAAACCGCTCGACGAGGCGATGATCCGCAGCCTTTGCAAAAATCACGAAAGCCTTGTCATTGTCGAAGAAGGCTCCGTCGGCGGGTTCGGCGCGTTCGTCCTGCAATTCATGGCCCGCGAGGGACTGCTGGACGATGGAAAAATCAAGGTCCGCACTATGCACCTTCCCGACACATATCAGGATCACAATACGCCAGACAAGCAATATGAAGAAGCAGGCCTCAACGCAGGACAGATTGCCGCCCAGGTTTTAGGCACTCTGCATCGTTAAAAATCCGTGCCAAACCGCGTTAGAATCGTTGATTCTCCTGCTTTGACATAGTTTACTAAGCGCATGAGTTATATGCCCCGCCCGACAATCGTTTTGTTCGATATGGATGGCACTACAGTGCGCCATATCAACCCACGGCTTTTGGGGACGCTGGAGTTTCTTGATGATACCTCGTTCAAGATTGCATCATGGTTGCACCGGAAAAAACCGCATCCGGATTTCACGCTCGATAAAATCAAAAAGCCGCGCCTGCTCGTTCACCGCGCCCTGCACCGCTTTCGTCGCAAAGATGTCGAGCAAATCGTCCAACCCTGTCCCGGAATTTACACGTTGCTCGGCATGTTTCGCGATGAAAAAATTCCGCTAGGAATCGTCAGCAACGGCCTGGGAAAAGGCTACGGCCACGACATCCTGACCAAATTCAATCTAAGCGATTTTTTCAAGGTCCAGATTTTCCGCGAAGACATCCAGCACTCAAAACCACACCCCGACCCTATCTTGCGTGCACTGGCGCAAATAAAGGACCCGCTCACCAATAGCGATGTCGTGTGGTATATCGGCGACCGTCACAAAGATGTCATTGCGGCGCTCGCAGCAAACGATGCACTCCCTGCCCGCATTATTCCCTTCGCCTATGGATTGAAGGCCGCCGTCGCCATCCTCGAAAAAGGATTGTCGCCGGACAACATCATTATGAACTACACGGATTTTGCGGCGCGCATCTATCCCGTCATCAAGGATGATATCCGCCACCACGCGATGCGCGAAGATGACGAAGATTAAGGCCTGATAATAGGAAGCGAAGCGTCATACGCCTGCACAGGACCGCTACGCTCCATGACATCGGCTTTGCGCAAGAACGGTTCCACCACCTTCAGCATTGCGCCGCCCTTACCCGGATAATCGCCGATCCCAACCTGCGATCCCATCATGCGAAGCAATTGCTCCAGCGGCGATAGAGGCTTTGGTATCTCGCGCACGCGCAATGCACTACGGTCTTTTTCGCCGATCAGCGTCGCGGCGTAATCAAGCGCATTATCAAGACCGCCCAGATCATCGACCAGACCGTTCGCCTTCGCCTGCGTTCCCGTCCACGCCCGGCCCTTGGCGATTTCGCGCACCTGTTCGGGCTTCATATGGCGGCCTTCGGCCACGCGCTTGATAAACGACATATATGTATCGTCGATAGCGATATTCAGACTTGCGCGTTCTGTTTCGCTCATGGCCGAATTCATCGACCATAGCTTCGCATTCCTGCCCCATGTCAGGGATTCCCAATTCACGCCGACCTTCTTCCAAAGGCCGCTGATTTCGAACTTGCCCATGATCACGCCGATAGAGCCCGTCAGTGTCGTCGGCATGGCATAAATTTTATCCGCATCAACCGTCACCCAGTAGCCGCCGGACGCCGCAACAGGCCCCATGGAGACGACGATCTTCTTGCCCTTTTCCTTCGCATAGACGATCGAGCGGCGGATGGTTTCCGACGCGCTCGGCGATCCGCCGGGGCTGTCCACGCGCACGACGATCACCTTGATGTTCTTGTCGTCGGCGGCATCCATAACGGCATTGGCGATGTAATCGCCCGTGGCGTAGCCCGGTTCCGGCTCGTCGCCCGGCACGATTTCGCCCGCGATGCGGACAAGGCCGACATTGTCTTTGCGCCCCGGCGATTTTTCCTCTTCCATCGTCGCGTAATAATCGGCGATATCGACAACAGGCGGATCGTCGGAATCCTTGTTGCCCGTCGTTTCATCGCGCAGTTTTTGCAAAAGAACATCGGCATAATCCAGCTCATCGATCAATCCGGCCTTCAGCGCATCACCTCCCGTAATCAGTCCTTTATCGAGCTGCGTCTGCAGCGCAGGGCGCGTCAGATTGCGGTCAAAGGCGATATCGTTGAAAACCTGCCCCGAAAAGTCATCGAGTATGGATTGCATGGACACGCGGTTTGCATCGCTCATATGCGCATTGGTAAAGCTTTCCATCGCGGATTTATATTCCTCGCGGTGAAGAAAGTCCGCCTTCGCGCCGACCTTGTCGAGCACATCCTTCGCAAACGGCATTTCGAGCGAAAGCCCCGTCATCGACACCATGCCCACGGGCTGCATCCAGATTTTATCGAAGGCAGAAGCGAAATAATACGCGCCGATGCCGCTCCCCAGATCGGCGAAAGACGCCGTGTAGATATTGGCGAATTTGCCGCTCGCGCGGAAACGCTTGACGGCGGCGCGCAGTTCTTGAATATGCGCCAGCTCCATGCCCGCATTGTCGAGGCTCACCAGAAGACCGCGCACGCGCGCATCATCCTTCGCCTTGTCCAACGTCTCGATCAGATCGCCCACCGTGATGCCGGCGGCGGCGAATGGATCGGACAAGGATCGCGCATGCTCGCTCTCGCCGATCGGGTCGGTAATATTCAAAACAAGGATCATATCGTCGGGAAGGGATTCCGGTCCGCCGCGTCCGAACAAAAAGGACACAAAAAGCCCCATGGCAATCGAAAACAAAACCAGCGCGCCGACGCCAAAACATGCGCGGCGCACGATGCGCGCGATCAAACCCGGACGGCGGCGGCGTCTTTGGGGCGCATCAACACCATCCGCCGCTTGCTTGCGTCTGTAGAAAAACGAGGTTGGCCGCCGTTCCATAGTATGTTCGTCCTTATATATAGAGTGTATGAGCGCATCTTACCCCGCCGGAAGGCAAAGTCACGCGGGTTTTTGCCGAAAATTCAAAGGAACCCAAGAGTTTTAAGGCCGTTTGTCTGAAAAAGGAGAAAACTATGACCAAAGGAAGCAAAGCCGCTTATACCGACAAGCAAAAGCGCAAAGCGGCGCACATCGAAGAAGGATATGAAGAGCGCGGCGTTTCGAAAAAGGAAGCCCAAGCCCGCGCATGGGCGACCGTGAACAAGCAGGACGGCGGCGGCAAGAAATCAGGATCGGGCCGCGGGCATTAATCATGCTTGGTGGAGTTATCTTTCGGCGGTTCGATGCAAAAACTCTGGCCAATGATAATGACAAGGAATGGCAGGATGCGGAGCATGACATTATTCCTTTAAGCGTTATTCAATACCCTTGGCGATTTCCGCGGCGATTTCGTCCATGATCGCGGCCAGATCGAAATCCAGTTCCGAAAGTCCGCCGACATCATGCGTGCAGAGCGTGACCTCGACGCGGTTATAGACATTCAGCCATTCGGGATGATGGCTCATCTCGTCCGCCTCGACGGCGACATCTTCCATGAACGACCACGCATGGCGGAAATCCTTGAATTTAAATTTCTTGAAGATGGCCTCGCGCCCTTCGACAAGGCTCCAGCCGTCGAGATCT
>QFQB01000014.1 GCA_003241475.1 Micavibrio aeruginosavorus | reverse complement strand
CCAGCCCCACCCCTTCCAGCGTGCCGAACGGCATCAGCAAGGCGCGATTTTCACGAAAGCCGATCACCTCGCACGGAATATCGCGTTCGGGCTTCGGGCGCAGGTGCACGACCGATCCGATGGCGACATCCTTGCCAAATCCCGTGATCTCCACCAAAAGGCCGAGCACCTTCACAACCGTTCCATGCGTTTCGAAAACGGGAAGCGGTTTAATGCTGGCGAGGGCTTTGTCGGTGAGGCGTTCCATTCGACTATTTTACCATGATTTCAATTAGAAGGCGCAGAAATCCAATTTTATTTTGACATTCCATAAGATGTAAATATAGTACATCCATGCTAGAATTCAGAGGTAAAAATTATTCAAAAACCGCCGTCGACACAGTGTTCGCGGTGAATTACCTCGCGGAAAATGGCGAAAGAGCTTCGCTGACCAACATCATGCGCGAAATTACCGAAGCCCGCATGCAAAAGGACAAAGAATATCTGGCCGAAAATCGTTTTTCACTGAAGGCAATTTTTCTATCTGCGCTTCAATACGGCAATGGCTCAGCCCATCACTTTTACCGCGAACCACCAATGGCAAAAGTCGCGTTTCTCCTCTCCTCGCTGATAGACGACAATCTGTTGCAAAGCCATTGGGAAAGATCATCGAATTCGGCGTTACAAGAAAAATACGGCAACCGCCGCCACTACTATATAACGCCTATCGGCAAAGCAATGGTGGCACAACTTGGTACCGCGCCAGAGCCTGTAGCGGACCTAGAATACCGTCCATAAACCTATTTTCTGCCGCATCGCAAAAATTTTGATAATTACAACTTTATGAAAATAAAGAAAAATTTGCCGTCCGATTCAAATCTTTTGTTAACCTTTTTAAAAGTATGTTAAGATTCTTATTAATAAAGTTTAACGGTAAACACCGGTCCAACAACGAAGGGGTCTAAAACAATGCGGGTTCTATTGGTAGAAGACGATAGCTCGACGGCTAAAAGTATTGAGCTGATGCTGAAAAGCGAAGGCTATGTGGTCGATACGACCGATCTGGGCGAGGATGGCCTCGATCTGGGCAAAATTTACGATTACGATATCATCATTCTCGACCTCATGCTGCCCGACATGGACGGCTATGACGTTCTCAAAAATCTCCGCGCCGCGAAAATCCAGACCCCTATTCTCATTCTGTCCGGTCTTGCCGCGCTTGATGACAAGATCAAAGGTCTTGGCTTTGGTGCCGACGATTACCTGACCAAGCCTTTCGACAAGCGCGAACTGATCGCCCGTATTCAGGCCATCGTCCGCCGCTCCCAAGGGCACGCCCAATCCAAAATCATCACGGGTCCTGTTACGGTTAATTTGGACACGCGTACAGTTGAAGTCGGCGGCAAGACCTTGCACCTGACCGGCAAAGAATACGGGATCATGGAGCTTCTCTCGCTCCGCAAAGGCACAACGCTGACCAAGGAAATGTTCCTGAACCACTTGTATGGCGGTATGGACGAGCCGGAAGTCAAAATCATCGATGTGTTTATCTGCAAATTGCGCAAAAAAGTCGAACAAGCCACCGGCGGCGACAGCTTTATCGAGACCGTCTGGGGCCGCGGCTATGTATTGCGTGACCCTGCCGAGGGCGCTTCGGGCACCGGTAAGCAAAAAGCTACGGCCTAAGATAATAATTCAGGGAATCCCCGCGCCGAGCGGGGATTTTTCCATTTTTTCGCCATGATTACCCCTCACTTTCCCGCATTCTAAAAATTCGATGTCCAAGGCTCCATGACCCTTAAAGACGACTTTTTATCCGACCGATGGGTCGAACAGACCTGCGCCGCGCTTATTCTGTGCAACACTCTGGGGTTGCTCGCCAAGCATCACTGGCTGTTTGATTTGCTCAGCAACTTCAAACCGCAATATTTTGTGGGAAGCCTGATCCTTACGGCCATCTGCCTCTTCTACCGCCAAATGAGCCTTGCCGCGCTGATGTTCGTGCTCGGCATCTCCTTGTTTGTGGAAATCCAGTCCGTCAACTCCCGCCCGTTCGCCAAACCGCCGGAATTAAAACCGAACTTCACCGTCGTCCAGTACAACAAGCATTTCGCCAACCACGATTACAAAACCATCAAACCTTGGATCGAAGAACAAGATGCCGATGTCGTGCTCATTAATGAAAGCCTTTGGGATTCCATTGAGGACATCAAATCCGATTTCAAGCAGGAATTCCCTTATAAATTCCCCTACAACCGCCTTGAACGCTTCGGCGATATCTTTGTTTTGAGCAAATGGCCGATGCTGGTCACGCCGCTCGAAATGCCGTTCGACGACCAGATTTTCTATGCGTCCAAAATCGTGATCCGCAAAAACGACCTACGTCAGGTCGTCATCTACGCCTATCACGCCATGACACCCGTGGGCCGCAATGATTTCCAGCGCCGCAATTATGAACTCGGCACGCTGGCCGATATCGTAAACGCCCAAGGCCGCAAGACCGTCATCATGATGGGCGACTGGAACATGACCCCCTATTCTCCGCAATTCAAACAGATCTTGAAAACCACGGGTCTGAACTACCAGAATTACGATCTCTTCCCGCAAACGACTTGGCCCAGCTTTAACTTCTTTGGCTTCCTCAAAATTCCGATCGACCAGATCATCTACAGCAACAGGCTGGATCTAATATCCATCAAGAGTGGTCCCGCCAGCCATTCGGACCACAACAGCCTTGTTGCCAAATTCCATGTCCCCAAGGACGGCGAAAACGTGCGAGATTAACGAAAAACCGCTGTTCCACGGATCAAAGGCTTGATATTTATATATTCATGCTGAAACAGCTTCCCAATATCCTGACCATTTCGCGGATCATCCTTCTGCCCGTCCTGATCGGACTGTTCTTCGTGCCGGGCGCCGATGCCGCATGGGCGGCGCTGTGGATTTATGTTTTCTGCGCAGTCACCGATTTTTTCGACGGCTATCTGGCCCGCAAATTCGGCACGACCTCGAATTTCGGAACCTTTCTAGACCCTATCTCCGACAAGATCATGGTGGCATCCTTGCTCATCGCGCTGGCGACGTTCGATCGCCTCGACGGCATATGGATGATCCCCGCCATCATTATCCTGATGCGCGAATTCCTGATCGCAGGTCTTCGTGAATATCTGGGACCGCAAAATATCAAAGTTCCCGTCTCCAAGCTTGCCAAATGGAAAACCGGATTCCAGATGACCGCTCTTGGCTTTCTCGTCATCGGCGATTACGGGGATTCCGTTATGCAGACAGTGTTCGGTTTCCTGACCGGCGGCGCGGACATTGCAGGCGCCTTGCTGACGGGGCAAGTCTTGCTCGGCATTGCGGCCGTGATTACGGTTATAACCGGCTGGAATTATTTAAAAGTCGGCTTCAAGCACATCTGAAAAAGGCCGTTATTTGCGGCCTCCTGCCTTGAAATAGCCGCCGTTATTTGCGACGAATAGGGCATGTCCAGACTCCTGTTCAAAATGGCCAAGCCTTTCCTGCACCGCATGGACCCGGAAACGGCGCACGGCATGACCTTGCGGGCCCTTAAAGCCAGCGTTCTTCCCTGCCCTGCCCGCATTCCCGATGCCCGCCTGAAATCCGTTTTGTGGAACAGAACCTTTCCAAACCCACTTGGTTTGGCTGCGGGTTTTGACAAAAATGCGGAAGTGATCGGCGCGATGCTCAAAATCGGCTTCGGTTTTGTCGAGGCCGGAACCGTGACGCCGCGCAGTCAAGAAGGCAATCCGCGTCCGCGCGTGTTCCGCGATGCCGACCACGAAGCCGTCATCAACCGCATGGGATTCCCGAACGGCGGTATGGAAAATTTCCGCCATAACATCGAAAAATTCCTCGAAGAAAAACCGCGCCCCGCAGGAATTGTCGGCATCAACATCGGCATGAACAAAGGCGTTGAAGACCCCGCCAAAGATTACTGCACATTGGTCCGCGCGTTCGGCAACTATGCCGATTACCTGACCGTCAATATTTCCTCGCCGAACACGCCGGGCCTTCGCAATTTACAGGCGCGCGAAAACCTCATGCCCTTGCTGGCCCGCATTCTCGACGAACGCACCAAGGCCTGCGGCAAAACGCATGCGCCGCCGCTTCTGGTGAAGCTCGCGCCGGATTTGAACGACGATCAATTGAAAGATGTCGCCGCCTGTTTGACCGAAGCCGGCATCGATGGCGTGATCCTCGGCAATACCACGCTGGACCGCCCCGATTACCTGCCCGCCGATTTCTATGAACAGCAGGGCGGATTGAGCGGACGCCCCCTCACCGACAAATCGACGCACATCATCCGCCAGTTCTACAAACTCACCGAAGGCAAGATGACCATCATCGGCGCGGGCGGAATTTCGAGCGCGCAGGATGCCTACGCGAAAATCCGCGCAGGCGCTTCGCTCGTGCAGCTTTACACCGCGCTGGTCTTTCAAGGTCCTTCGCTCGTATCCGATATCCTTACCGGTCTTGGCCGCCTTCTTGAAAAAGACGGTTTCGACCACATCACCAAAGCGATTGGAAAAGACGCATGAAAAATTTTGCCGCCGCCATTCTCGTTCTTCTGTCCTCCTTTCCCGCCTATGCGCAAACCGCGACGCCGCAACCGTCCATCGCCATGCACGGCGAGACGAAATACAAGGCGGATTTCGCGCATCTCGACTACGTCAATCCCGATGCGCCCAAAGGCGGTACGCTTAAAATCCATGATATCGGCACGTTCGATTCCTTGAACCCGTTCATCATCAAGGGACAAGCGGCAGCGGGCATGGCGTATCTGGGGCAAAGCTACATCTATGATGCGCTGATGGAGCAAAGCACCGACGAGCCGTTTTCCATGTACGGGCTTCTGGCCGAGACCATCGAACGGCCGGACGACAACAGCTGGGTTGCGTTCAACCTGCGCCCCGAGGCCAAGTGGGCCGATGGAAAGCCCGTCACGGCGGATGATGTCGTCTGGACGTTCAACGCCATGATGGAAAAAGGCGCGCCGTTCTTCAAAGCCTATTACGGCGATGTAAAATCCGTCGAGGCGACATCGCCGCGCCGCGTGATTTTCAAATTCGCGCACAACGACAACGCCGAACTGCCGCTTATCATCGCGCAGCTGGCGATCCTGCCAAAGCATTACTGGACGGCCGAAAGCCGCGATATCGGCGCGACCACCCTCACCCCGCCGTTGGGCAACGGTCCTTATAAAGTCGGCGCCGTCGCGCCCGGACGCTCCATCGAATATATCCGCAATCCTGACTATTGGGGAAAAGACCTGCCCATCAACAAGGGGCGCTTCAACTTTGACCGCATCGTCACCGATTACTACAAGGACAACAATGTCGCGCTCGAAGCCTTCCTAGCGGGCCAGTATGATTATCGTTTGGAGAACACGGAAAAGCTCTGGCAGACGGCTTACAATGCGCCTGCTATCAAAGACGGCCGCATCATCAAGGAAGAAATTAAGCATGGCCGTCCTGCAGGCATGCAGTCCTTCCTCTATAACACCCGCCGCCCTGTGTTCGCCGATGCCGCCGTGCGCAAAGCATTAGCCTATGCATTCGATTTCGAATGGTCGAACAAGCAATTCGCGTACGGCAAATACACGCGCACCGACAGCTTTTTTGAAAACTCCGATCTGGCCGCGCCCGCAGGCGCGCCGGCCGGCGAGGAATTAAAGATCCTTGAAGCCTATCGCGGAAAAATTCCCGAAGAAGTTTTCACCGCGCGCTATGAACCGCCCAAGAACGACGGCACGGGCAATATGCGCGACAGCCTGCGCGCCGCCGCCAAAATTCTCGACGATGCTGGCTGGAAGCTCGGCTCCGACGGCATTCGCGCCAACGCCAAAGGCGACAAGCTCAAATTCGAAATCATTGATGCCAGCCCGATGTTCGAACGCTGGGTTTTGCCCTTTATCGCCAACCTGAAAAAGATCGGCGTGAGCGCCAATTACCGCGTGCTCGATCCCGCGCAATACCAGAACCGCATCAACGAATTCGACTTCGACATGACGGTTGGCTCCATTCCGCAATCGGATTCGCCGGGCAACGAACAGCGCGATTTCTGGTCTTCAGCCAATGCCGATATCACAGGCGGGCGCAACTATGTAGGCGTTAAAGACAAGACGGTTGATGATTTGATCGAAAAAATCATCCGCGCGAAATCGCGCGAGGAGTTGGTCGCGCTCTGCCATGCGCTGGACCGAATCCTGCTGGCGGGATACTACGTCATTCCGCAATGGCATTCGGACCATTTCAATCTGGCCTACTGGAAAAAGCTGGAACGCCCTCAAACACTTTCGCCCCTCACCCCGGGCGTGAGCGATACGTGGTGGGCGCGTCCGCAGCAACCATAGATAAAAAGGCCGGAATCTTTCTTTTCCGGCCTTTTTCGCTTTGCATCCGTGAACGTTATTCGGCGGCAATTTTATAGGCTTCTTCATTGATCGTCATAGCGGCCTGCGTCAATTTTTTATCCGTCGCCGCTTCTTGCTCTTCGATCCGGCGCAGAAGGCTGACAGCCTCATCAAGACCCAGTTTTTCGGCCAAAGCGCACATGGAGCCGTAGCCGGCGATTTCATAGTGCTCGACCTTTTGCGCCGCGATAATCAGGGCGACATCGCGAAGCGGACCTTCATCGAATTCGTCGATGGCTTCGCTACCCTCTTCGATCAAGCCTTTCATCGCCTCGCATGTCACGCGCTCGGGCTTGCATTCGCAAAGCTCGAACACCTGATCCAGAATTTCGATCTGGCCCTCGGTTTCCTTCAAATGCGTTTCAAAACCTTTCTTAAGCTGGGGATCGTTGGCGGCCTTGGCCATCTTCGGCAAAGCCTTCGTCAATTGCTTCTCGGCGTTGTAGAGGTCCGAGAGTTCGTGAACGAAAAGATCCATAAATGATTCTACTTTTGCCATGACGTTCTCCTTTGAATTTTGGGGTTCTCCTCATAAACAAGCCATAAAAGAAACAGTTCCGTTTTATTAAAAACTTCGCTAAAGTCCGGTCTATGAAAACAGCCATCATCATTCCCGCCCGCTACGGCTCCACCCGTTTCCCCGGCAAGCCGCTGGTCAAGCTCGCAGGCAAAAGCATGCTGGAGCGCGTGGTCGATCTGGCCAACGAAGCGGCGAAACCCGTTAAAAACATTATCGTCGCCGTGGCGACCGAAGATGCGCGCATCGAAGAGCATTGCAAGGAAATCGGCGTTCAATGCGTCATGACATCGGATGCCTGCAAAACAGGATCGGACCGCGTGCTCGAAGCCGCCCAGCATCTGGGCGGCGATTTCGATTTTGTTGTCGGCCTGCAGGGCGATGCTCCTTTCACCCCTGTCGAAGCGCCATACAAAATGCTTCAGGCTTTTATCTCCGATCCCGCCATCGAAGTTGTGACGCCTGTTGTCAATCTGCGCTGGAGCGAACTGGATGCGCTTCGCGAAAGCAAAAAAGTTACCCCCTTCAGCGGCACGACATGCGTTCTTGACAGCAAAGGCAAAGCCTTCTGGTTTTCCAAAAACATTTTGCCCGGCATCCGCAAAGAAGAAGAGTTGCGCAAGAAAAGCGAATTCTCCCCCGTGCACCAGCATCTGGGCCTATATGGCTTCCGCTTTGACATCCTGAAAAAATTCGTCACGCTGGCCGAAGGCCATTACGAGAAGCTCGAAGGTCTTGAGCAACTGCGTTTGCTTGAGAATGGAATTTCCATTCAAACCGTTGTGCTTGATGTCGATCTTGGCAAGGCGCAGGCCGGTATCGACTCCCCAGAAGATGTAGAGCGCGCCGAAAAAATCCTCGCGCAAGCATAATGCGCCATGCGGTTTCAGGACTTAAAATTCGACAAAGATAAACGTTACGCTCTGGGAAAAGACGTCCAAGATCACTGCTATTATCTTTCAATTCCAGTTCGTAACAGCCGGATAGAATACGAAGAGTATTACCAATTAACGGATAAACTCTATTCAGATTTTATGAACAATCCTTCTGAAGCAGATCGTTTTGCTAAAGAATGCCGCCAGAGATTGCATGACGATCTACTTATACTTTCCCCGGGAATCGAGCGCGGCGAACCTGCCTGAAACTCTTAAATGGAACCTGCTCCGGATTCTCATCGTTGGCCGCTTATAAAACCGATTCACTTTTAAACGGAGATATAATATGGAATGGCAACCGGAAAAAATGTGCTCCACGCACGGAGACTACGACCTGCTCATCGAGCGCTTTAAAAACGGCTATCAATGCGAGCAGAAGCAAGATACGTGGAAATGGCGCGTTATTCATGGCGGCGTGGTCCTTTCGCAAGGCATGAGCGCCGATATCGACAGCGCACAGAAAATGGCCGAGTCCAACGTCCCCTTGAACGGCTAATCCCTATTGCCAGCGGGCGGCAATTGGGCTTTCATGGCGTGCATGACAACCCTGATTATCGTACGCCACGGCAACACATTCGAAAAAGGCGAAACACCGCGCCGCGCAGGCGCGCGAACCGATCTGCCGCTCACCGAAACCGGACGCTCGCAAGGGCGCGCCATCGGCCAATGGCTGAAAACGAACGGCTATTATCCCGAAGCGGTTTACTGCTCGCAGCTGCAGCGCACCAAAGAAACGGCGGAGCAGGCTTTGCAGGAAGCAGGCTACAAAGAGCCGGTCTTCCCTCTCGCCATCTTCAACGAAGTCGATTATGGACCCGATGAGGACTTGCCCGAAGATGCCGTCGTCGCGCGGCTTGGCGAGCAGGCGCTTCATGACTGGGATAAAAAAGCGATCGTGCCCGACGGCTGGCTGTTCGATCCGCAAAAATGCATCGAGGACTGGAAAAATTTCGCATCCCATATCGTCGAAGACAAGCAGGATTGCGTGATGGTCGCGACCTCGAACGGCGTGGCGCGTTTCGCGCCGTATATCACGGGTGATTTCGAAGCTTTTTCCCGCGATCACAGCATCAAGATTTCCACGGGCGCGATCTGCGTTCTAAAGTACGACAATGGACGCTGGAGCGTCATTGACTGGAATGTGAAGCCAACATGCTGAATTACATCCTGCGCCGCCTTCTTTTGATGATCCCGACCCTGCTCGGCATCATGTTCATATCCTTTGTTATCATCCAGTTCGTGCCGGGCGGCCCTGTCGAGCGCATGATCTCGCAACTTCAAGGCAACAATATCGATGCGACCGCGCGTTTTGGCGGCGGCGGCGGCGCCGATATGGCGGGCGCAGGCGCGGGCGGCGATGGCGGCGCGGCCAGCAAATATCGCGGCGCGCAGGGGCTTGATCCGGAACTGGTGGCAGAGCTTGAAAAGATGTACGGGTTCGACAAGCCCGCGCCGGAGCGTTTCTGGATCATGGTCAAAAACTATGCGCGCTTCGATCTAGGGCAAAGCTACTACCGTGATGTTTCGGTGATCGATCTGGTGCTGGAAAAAATGCCCGTGTCCATTTCACTTGGACTCTGGTCCACGCTGATCATCTATCTGATTTCCATTCCGCTCGGCATCCGCAAAGCCGTCAAAGACGGGCAAGCGTTCGATATCTGGACATCCGCCGCCGTGTTCTTCGGCTACGCCATCCCCTCGTTCATGTTCGCCATTCTGCTCATCATACTGTTTGCAGGCGGACGCTATTTCGATCTGTTCCCCATTCGCGGGCTGCTGTCCGATGACTGGCAGGATATGGCGTGGTGGCAGATCGCGCTCGATTACGCATGGCATATGGTCCTGCCCGTTGCTGCCATGGTGATCTCGGGCTTTGCGGGCCTGACCATGCTGACCAAGAATTCCTTCCTCGACGAGATCGGCAAGCATTACGTTCTCACCGCCCGCGCCAAGGGGCTGAACGAGCATGAAGTGCTTTACGGCCATGTTTTCCGCAATGCGATGTTGATCGTCATCGCGGGCTTTCCTGCCGCGTTCCTATCCATCTTCTTTACGGGCTCGCTGCTGATCGAGGTAATCTTCTCGCTCGACGGGCTGGGGCTGTTGGGCTATGAGAGCGTTATCAACCGCGACTACCCTGTCGTATTAGGAACCCTTTATATATTCTCGCTTATGGGGCTGATTACCACGCTGATCCGCGATATCGTCTATGTCACGGTCGATCCGCGCATCGACTTTGACGCACGGACGATTTAATACGAAAATTATTTGACAGAACGAGTATTTTCCGATAATTTTCGGTCCATAATTAAGGAATTATTGGACATGGATCTAAAAGACATTCAGGAAAAATTGAAAGAACTGCGCGACCGCATCAAGGATGAGGGCCGCATTTCCGCTGAATCCGAAGCCGCTCTGAAGAACCTGCTCAGCAACACGCTGGTCACCGCCAATGATGAAATCGAAAATATCCAGAACCGTCTGAGCGCCACGCTCGCCATGCGCGCCGGAAACGACAACGACCTGACGCCGGAACAAAAGAAACGCCTGCGCATCATCGAAAAAACCGGCACTGGTTCTACGGCTGTTCATTAAGCTAGGCCAATCTTAAAAACCCCTTCGCCTACCCGTTCCTTCATGCTTAAATCGCGGCATGAGCCTGTCACCCCTCACCAAACGCCGCCTTAGCCAATTCAAAGCCAACAAACGCGGCTATTATTCTTTTTGGATTTTTGCCGCGCTGTTGCTCGTCTGCCTGTTTGCCGAAGTGATCGCGAACGATAAGCCTATTCTCGTTTCATATAAGGGCGAACTTTACGCGCCGTTTCTCAAAGCCTATCCGGAAACCACCTTCGGCGGCGATTTCGAAACTGAAACCGATTACCGCGATCCGTTCGTGGCTGATCTGATCGACAAAGAAGGCTGGGTTATCTGGCCGCCGATCCGCTTCTCGTACGATACCATCGCGTATGACCTTCCCGAGCCTGCGCCAAGCAAACCCACCACGAAAAATATTCTAGGCACGGATGATCAAGGGCGCGATGTCGCCGCCCGCGTGCTCTATGGCTTTCGCATTTCCGTCGTGTTTGGGCTTGTGCTCACGCTCATCAGCTCCGTCATCGGCATTACGGCAGGTGCGTTTCAGGGATATTACGGCGGACGGCTTGATCTGTTCTTGCAGCGCGTGATCGAAGTCTGGTCGTCCCTGCCCTCGCTCTACATCCTGATTATCTTCTCCGCCATGTTCGTTCCGGGTTTTTGGACATTGCTCGCCATCCTGTTGCTCTTTTCATGGGTCAGCCTTGTCGATGTGGTGCGCGCGGAATTTTTGCGCGCCCGCAATTTCGATTATGTCCGCGCCGCCAATGCGCTCGGCGTAAGCAATCTGACCATCATGCATCGCCACGTTCTTCCCAATGCGATGGTCGCCACTATGTCGCTGATGCCATTTATCCTGACAGGCTCCATCACAGCGCTCACTTCGCTTGATTTTCTTGGCCTCGGATTGCCGCCGGGTTCACCCTCGCTTGGCGAATTGCTCTCTCAAGGGAAGAACAATCTGCAAGCGCCATGGCTCGGCATTTCCGCTTTCGTATCGCTTGCCTTCATGCTGACGCTCCTGACCTTTATAGGCGAAGCGGTGCGCGATGCATTCGATCCACGCAAGACCACGATGTAGAAATGACCAACACTCTCAAAGGGCACTTCCTTGTTCCCACGACAAACAATCCGGACACGGGCTTGTGGTTCATCTTTCACCATGAAGCCGAAGGCCTTCTGGCCATCGATCTGACGAAACCGCATCCGGATATTCCCTATCGCCATTTTGAATCCGTTCTCGAAGGCGAAGACAATAAACCCCGCTCGGAGCGTATCGTGCTTCTGGGCGGTCCTATGCAACCCGATACCTCGATGATCGTACTTCACAACGACCTCCATGCGGTGGGCGACAACCATGTCATCAACGATGATTTCCGATTTTTGTCCTATCGTTTTGTCCTGTTGCCCGGCCATCCGCCGCAAATCACCAAGGCCGATGACACTCCCACGCGCATCAATATGCAAGGCGGCGGAGATTTTCTTATCACCATGGGCTTTCGCCTCTTCGACATGGATGCGCTGGAAAAGGAATTACAGGACTGGCAATGGACCATCCTGCCTGCCACGCCGGATATCGTATTCTTTACACCGCATAAGGAACGACTTGAAAAAGCGCGGCGCTCGATCAACTAATCGCGCTTGTTTTTGCCAATTTAAAGCGTTTAAATGAACTATGCACACGCATGATCGAAAATCACGATTGTTGGCGGCAGGACTGGCCCTGCTGGCTGGCTATGTCGACTCTCTAGGCTTTATGGCGCTTGGCGGATTGTTTGTCTCTTTCATGAGCGGTAATTCCACACGTTTTAGCGTCGGTCTGATCGATGCACCTTCCATTGCGCAGGCCCTGCTTCCTTTGGGCATTATCGCGCTATTTGTTTGCGGTGTGATGTTTGGAAAAGTCATTCGTCATCTTCGCCCGCAAGCTCCATCCTTTTCCATCCTAACATTTATGTCGGCATCGCTTTTGTTGGGCGCCATGTCCGCCCAAGCCGGATTTTTATGGATGGCCGTTCCTTGCATGGCCATCGCCATGGGCGCGGCCAACAATGTGTTCGTGCGCGAAGGCGAAGTCGCCATCGGTGTAACCTATATGACCGGAACGCTGGTTAAACTCGGACAGCGGCTTGCGGGTCGTTGGCTGGGTGAGCCCAAGGGCCAATGGCGGCCTTACCTGTTTTTATGGCTGGCGCTGATTTCGGGAGCCGTTCTGGGTGCGGTTTCGTATCATTATTTCCATCTCTCCAGCCTCTGGGGATCGACGGTCTTTTGCGTTTTTCTGACCTTTGTCGTCAGACGCCTCGACGCGCGAGCGTAAATGCACTAGGTTTGCCTCATGACGCTTATCAATTCCATCGCCGCCATAAAGGATGAAATCACTGCCTACCGCCGTGAGCTTCATCAAAATCCGCAAACGGCTTACGAAGAAAATTTCGCCAGTGATCTTGTCGCAAAAAAACTTACCGAATGGGGAATCCCTTTCAAGCGTGGCTATGGTGTGACAGGAATTGTTGCCACTATCGAAGGACAAAAAACAGATAGCGGCAAAGCGATCGGCCTTCGCGCCGACATGGACGCGCTCAACATGACCGAACAATCGGGACAGCCTTGGGCATCAAAAAATCCCGGAAAAATGCACGGTTGCGGTCATGATGGTCATACCGCCATGTTGTTGGGTGCGGCAAAATATCTTTCAGAGACGCGCAATTTCAACGGCAAGGTCCATTTGATTTTTCAACCCGCCGAAGAAGGCGCTGGCGGAGGCGAACGCATGATCGAAGAAGGATTGCTCAAAGACTTTCCGATGAATGCCGCGTTTGCCATCCATAACTGGCCGACGCTTCCCATCGGTATAATCGGTTTGTGCGAAGGTCCTATCATGGCGTCCACGGATTCTTTTGAAATTACGCTTACAGGCAAAGGCGGGCACGCCGCCATGCCGCACCTCAACAACGATCCTATCATCGCAGGCGCACAACTTGTTGCCGCGTTGCAGTCGGTTGTTTCGCGCCAGGTCGATCCGCTCGACAACGGCGTTATCTCGATCACCAATTTCAAATCCGGCACGGGCGCGCACAATGTTACACCTGACAGCGCCCTTCTCATGGGAACCTATCGCTCGCTTCGCGTTGAAACCCGCGCGCTCTTGCAACGCCGCATCAATGAAATCACGGAATCGACCGCCAAGATGTTCAACGTGACGTTCGAAATATCTTACCGCGACGGATGCGACCCCACGATCAATACGCCTGCCGAAGTAGCGCTATGCGCAAAAGTCGCTTCTGACATACTGGGTGAGAAGAATGTCCAAATCGTAAAGCCTGCCATGACCGGTGACGATTTTGGGGCAATCTTACAATCCGTGCCGGGATGCTATTTCTGGATGGGCCAAGGCGTTCCGGGCACGCCGCATGAAAAGGGACTTCACAATTCGGGCTATGATTTCAACGACGACATCATCCCCACAGGCATTGAATTCTGGGCGCGTCTGGCCGAAACCGCCCTGCCTTTAACCAAATAGCCGTTAACCTTCTGGGCATTTTCGTGATTTTGGGCCTAGTCCTGAAATTATTCTTGCCAAAAAAGCCGCTTTTCGGTTATTCCTTAGCCATGGAAAACGCATCCCAAATCATAACCGTCGCCCAGCGACGACGTACGATCTGACCGCCGCAAGGTTCAGGTTCGGACGTGATGCCTCATTCTACCCCCCAAAATCATCACACAATAAAAACGATAAGCCTCCCATGCCAGCGGTCAAAAAAGCCCTCTTTCCCCTACGGAACCGGGCTTGATTTACGAACCGTTAAAACGATTGAAATATGATTGGTGTGCTTATGTTTAAGAATTTCAAACTCGACTCAAATCACGATTACGATGCCCCGATACCGTCATCCGCGGTGCCGAGCAAACCCGCGCCCTACAAGACTGCGTTTTTGAATGCGTCCGACATTCCGGCATTTCTTGCGCTTCAAAACAAAGTCTGGAAGGCCCTGCCCGATGACAAAAAGCATCATTTGAAAAAGCGGACAGCCGAAGATCTTCAGCATCATCTGGATGAACGCATGCCCTTGATCGGTGTAAAAGACAGCAAAGGAAAACTTGTTGCCCAGTGCCTGCTGGCTTTCCCAAAAAACGAAGATGCCGTTAAAAACCTTCAAGGTTATCCAATTATAAGAGATACGCTGTCCGTGACGGCTGTCGTGCAATCGCTTTGCACTGATCCCGAACATGCGGGAAAAGGCCTATCCGGTGAAATACTGGATGTTGCCAAATATGTTGCGGCCAACACTGGTCATGTACAGATCGTGGCGAAAGTGGCTGATGACAACAAAGGCAGTCAGAAAAGTTTTACCAAAAACGACTTTGAAATTGCCAGCAATGGCTACGATCCCGCCAAAAAGTACCCCGTGTCCTACTTCCGCCACTCCATCTTTGGGTGCGGTGCGTCGCAGTCAGTTGTGGCCCGCACGCTCGAAATGGCTTAAAATAGAAGACGTTAGAAAACTTCTATAAAATCACAAAAGGTGCTTCATGGCCGATACGCAATTCCTCGACCGCGCGAACGAGATTCTCATCAATGTCTACGGCTTCTGGCCTGTCCAGTTCGCCAAAGGCAAGGGCGTCTATATCTATGACACCGACGGGAAAAAATACCTCGATTTCGGCGCAGGTATTGCGGTGAACACGCTGGGCTATGCCCACCCCGCCTATACCAAGGCGCTCAAAAAACAGATCGACACGCTCCACATGGGGCTTTGCTATGTGGCCGATGAAAACCGCATGGAAGCCGCCGAGACGATGCTGGCCATCAGCGAGTTTGAGCAAGTGTTCTTTTGTTCGACCGGCGCCGAATCCGTAGAAGGCGCATTGAAGACCGCACGAAAATGGGCGACGGAAACCAAAGGCCCGCAGGCTTATGAATTCATCTATATGAAGAATTCCTTCCATGGGCGCACCATGGGTGCATTGTCCGTGATCGGACAGCAGCATTACCGCGACGGGTACGAACCCCTGCTTTCGGGCACCAAGATGGCGACGTTCAACGATCTGGAGAGCGTCAAAGCGCTTATATCCCGCGAAAAAACAGCCGCCGTGATTGTCGAGCCTGTCATGGGCGAAGGCGGAATCGTGGCCGGCACGCAGGAATTCATCGAAGGGCTTCGCGCCTTGTGCGACGAACACGACGTAGCGCTGATTTTCGATGAAGTCCAGTGCGGCATGGGCCGGATCGGCACCTTGTTTGCCTATGAACATTACGATGTCGTGCCAGACCTGATCTGCATGGCCAAAGGGCTTGGTGCTGGATTCCCCGTGGGCGCTTTCATGGGCAAAAAGAAATTCACCAAGCATATTACGGCTGGAAGCCACGGCTCCACCTACGGCGGCAACCCGCTGGCGACCAAGGCCGTGACCACCGTTGTAAAAGAACTTATCAAGCCGGGATTTTTAGAGAATGTCGATAAAGTCGGTCAGGTTTTGAAAGACGGTCTTGAGGAAATCGCCCGCGACAGCAACAAGATTTCAAACATCCGAGGCCTTGGCCTCATGATCGCAGCCGATTATCACGGAGGGGCCGTGAAGGATTTCATCAAATAAGCGCTCAAGAACGGGTTGATCGTTCTGGCGTGCGGCGAGAATTCCCTTCGCATCGTACCGCCCCTCATCCTGACGGAGAAGCAAGCCCGCGAGGGCCTCTCCATTCTCAAAAAGACATTGAAAGACAGTTAAAATGAAACATTTTCTGGAACTATCAGACATTCCCGCGGCAACGCTTCGGGAAATACTCGACAACGCGCATGCACTAAAAAAAGACAAATACGCACCACCGCAAATTCTCGAAGGATTGTCGCTTGCGATGATGTTCGACAAAAGATCGACCCGCACGCGCGTATCTTTCGAAGTCGCCATGAAACAACTAGGCGGCCATACTATCGTGATGGGCATGAATGAAATGCAAATCGGCGGCGCGGAAAGCATCGAAGATACGGCCAAGGTCCTTTCCCGCTTCGTCGATGCCGTCATGATACGGATTTCGGATCAGGATACGCTGTACGAACTGGCAAAACATGCGGGCGTACCTGTCATCAACGGCATGACCGATTACTCGCATCCTTGCCAGATCATGGCGGACCTGATGACCATCGAAGAGAAGCTGGGATCGATCAAAGGCAAAAAAATCGCGTGGTTCGGCGATTACAACAATGTTGCGCGCACTTTTGTTCAGGCTTCAAAGAAATTTGAATTTGACTTTATTGTAGCTATCCCGCCTGCCCTTCAGATGAAGGCGGACATGAACGCCGTCAGCACCGCTGATCCGGCTTTTGCCGCCAAGGATGCCGATGTTCTGGTTACCGATACATGGGTTTCCATGGGACAGGAAGGAAAGGACATCGAACAATTCCGACCATATCAGGTGAATGCCAAACTCATGGAGCTTGCCAAACCTCATGCGATCTTCATGCATTGCATGCCGATCCATCAAGGCGAAGAAGTCGCCGACGAGGTTTTGAAATCTTCTGCCAGCGTCATTTACGACGAGGCAGAAAACCGCCTGCATGCGCAAAAGGCTATTCTGGCCTATTGCCTGAAAGAATCCGGCGTTCGTATCAAACGCGCGGCATAATATAAATCATTGAACTTCTTTTCCTTTCATCGGTTGGGATCCTCATATAGGATTCCAATCGATGATCGCATTCTTTAAGAAATGTTTGAAAAATCCAGCCGTGCAATATCTGCTCCGGCTGTTCCAAAATATCGGCGACGATTATATCGGCCTGCTGGCTGCTGGCGTTGCCTTCTATTTCTTTATGGCATCCTTTCCGGCTATTGCCGCCGCCATTTCCTTGTACGGGCTTTTTTCCGATCCTGCGTTCGTGACGGACCAGATGGGCAATCTGGCCAATTTCATGCCTGCGGAATCGCTGAAAATCCTCGAAGATCAGGCGACTTCCATCTCCGCCTCCAACACTGCTGCATTGGGGCTTGGTTTTCTTGTCGGTATTTTGCTGGCAATTTATTCCACGACCAAGGGCGTCAATGCGCTGATTGCCGGGCTGAATATCGCTTTCAACCTTCGCGAAACGCGCAACATTCTTATTTTAAACTACACGGCCTTTGTGCTCACATTCGTGATGATGGCTTACATGCTGTTCGCGCTTTCTATGATCGCATTGATGCCTGCATTCTTTCATTTTTTGCATATTCCCGATTCCATCGCGACGCCGCTGCTGATGCTGCGCTGGCCGCTACTGCTTTTAAGCGCGGCGCTCGGGGTTCAGCTGATTTACAATTTCGCGCCCTGCTGGCGCAGCCACGAAGGCGGACGCCCGAAAAGAAAATGGCTGAGCTGGGGCGCCGCGACAGCAACCCTGTTCTGGGTCGGCGGATCGTCCCTCTTCTCGTTGTTCGTCTCAAACTTCGGCAATTACAATGAAACCTACGGATCGCTCGGCGCCGTTGCCGTGCTGTTGCTTTGGTTCTGGCTGAATGCCCTGACAATTCTTTTCGGCGCGGAAGTAAACGCCAGCTTCACCGTCCCCAAAGACGAGGGGATGGAAGAAATTCATTTCGGCGACACACCGCCTCAGAAAATCAAAGCGCGGCGTTAAAATTTTCCCATAATACTTGCCTTAAGAACTCACAAAAATAAATGAGAATAATTCTCATTTTCCTGCTTGACGGTTTTTGCGCGCCGCTGTAATTGATAATCATTCTTACTTAAAAGGGTGTTCAATTACTATGTCCAACAAACTTCAATCCGCCACAGCGGATTTCGATTCCGCCGCAACTGACCGCAATTTCGTCTATCTCGGCAGCAAAGACACAAAAGTAACCATCGAAACATCGCACGATCACAAAGACATCGTTCTTTGTGATGCGGCCTTGCGCGTTATGGGCGCGTTCGATTACGGCGCAGGCCCGGAGGCCCAGAAAGTCATGGTCGATCTGGTCAACGATGCCGAAAAAGCAAAACAACCACTACGTCTAACACTCGAAGCGTAATAGAAGGAAACGCCATTATGAACGATATCAAAGCCCCTGCTCTTGCAAAAACCTTTGTTCCGGCGACAACGCAGCAAAAAGTTGCGGAACGCATCGCAAGCGATGAAGCGATCTCCCGCGAAATCGGCGGCACGCAATATGCGGCGGCGCTTCAAAAAGGTCAGGCTTTCGGCCTGTCCTCGTAATAAGAATTTATAGAGGTGTATGCGACAAGCCGGTCGGGGCAACCTGACCGGCTTTTTGCATGACGGATTGGGGAAAAGAGCCGTTTTGCGCCTATTGATGCGCCCCATTTCCTGCTACAACGCCTTATGGGCGAATTGCTTTTAGACATCAAAAATCTCGGCGTGGATTTCAAAACCACCGATGGCGTGTTCCATGCGGTGAAGAATGCTTCCTTTACCATCGACCGCGGCCAGACGGTTGCGCTGGTGGGCGAGAGCGGATCGGGAAAGTCCGTTACAGCGCTTTCAGTGATGCAGCTTCTGCCCTACCCGCTCGCGTCGCACCCCGCAGGTTCGTCCATTCGCTTCGAAGGCGAAGAACTGGTCGGCAAGAAAGATTCCTTCATGCGAAAAGTGCGCGGCGCGCAAGTCAGCATGATTTTTCAAGAGCCGATGACGGCTTTAAACCCGTTGCACACTATCGAACGACAGATCGGCGAAATTCTCAAACTTCACAAGCGCATGAATGACGGCGCCGTCAAAAAGCGCGTGTTGGAACTGCTTGATCTCGTGCAATTACCACAACTTAAAAGCCGCCTGAACGCCTACCCTCACGAATTGTCGGGAGGGCAACGTCAGCGCGTGATGATCGCCATGGCGCTGGCCAATAATCCAGAGCTTCTGATTGCGGATGAACCGACCACCGCCCTTGATGTGACGGTGCAGGCGGAAATTCTCGAACTCTTGAAAAAACTGCAAAAAGAATTGAACATGGCGATGCTGATCATCACACATGATCTATCTATCGTCGAGAAATTCGCGGATCATGTCTGCGTGATGAAAAACGGCGAGATCGTAGAGCAAAACACGGCCGCCGCCCTCTTCGCCGCGCCTCAGCACGACTACAGCAAGATGCTCCTCAGCGCGCAACCGCGCGGCATTGCAAAGCCCGCCGCCGCCAATGCAACGACAGTGCTGGAGGCCAAAGACATGCGCGTACATTTCCCGCGCAAAAAGAATTTCTTCGGCAAAGTCACCGAAGTCGTCAAAGCCGTTGATGGTGTCGATATCACCGTCAAGGCTGGCCACACAGTTGGCATTGTCGGCGAAAGCGGTTCGGGCAAATCCACGCTCGGCTTTTCGCTCCTGCGCCTTGTGAACGGCAAAGGCGGAATCTGCTTCAACGGTACCGATATCTCCACTTATGGCCGCAAGGACATGACACCTCTGCGCGAAGATATGCAGATTGTCTTTCAAGATCCATTCGGCTCTTTATCACCGCGCATGAGCGTCGCCGAAATCATCGGCGAAGGCCTTAAAATTCACCGCGCCAATCTTACGCCTGCCGAACGCGACGATCTGGTCGTCAAAGCCTTGGGCGATGTTTATCTGAACCCCGATACGCGCTACCGCTACCCGCATGAATTTTCGGGCGGACAGCGTCAGCGCATCGCCATCGCGCGCGCCATGGTGCTGGAGCCAAAATTCGTGGTGCTGGATGAACCGACCTCCGCGCTCGATGTTTCGGTGCAGTCGCAAATCGTCGATCTCTTGCGCGAACTGCAGGAGAAAAACAATCTTGCTTATTTGTTTATCAGCCACGATCTGCGCGTGGTGCGCGCCATGGCGCACGATCTGATCGTCATGAAAGACGGCAAGGTTGTTGAATCCGGTCCTGCCGCGCAAATCTTTGCAACGCCGAAGCAGGCTTACACGAAAATCCTGATGGATGCCGCCCTCAATCTAAAGGCGCGCCAAGCCGCCTAAGCCGTGACTGGGTTGTTCTGAATACCCCACACATACGCACGGGTTACCGAAGCAATATACAGCGCGTAGAACACCAAAAGTCCGAACAATGCGGGCGTACCCATAATAAGGCCCGCCGTCATGGCTTCAACTTTTCCCATTTGATTGCCGTCGCTGGCGACCTGCGCCACGATTAAAGCGATCTGCGAATAAACCGTGAAGGCCAGCAAAAACAGTAAGGCAAAGGTAAAGCTCGCCACGGCCAATGGCACCATTACACCCTTGCCCGCCCGCATAACATCGGAAAATTTCGGCCAGCTTCCCAGCGCGAGCGGCGGCAGATAAAGCGACAATTTCAAAAATGCATACATCAGCACCAGCGCCGCCACGACCTGCGCGAAAGGCGCCCAATTGGCCAATCCGATATTGGGCAATCCCACTTGCACGCCGATTGTAATTCCCTGCATGATCAGGCCGAACACGCCCCAGAACACGATAAAAAATCCTAGATACTTTAAATCGTCTTTTGTGGAGCGGAACGGGTTGTAGACCGGAATGTCGCGCGGTGTCTCACAGCAGGCACGGTGCCATGACAGGCTGAAGACCGCAAACGCAAGCAAGGTCAGGATACCGAGTGGATATGTCACCCAGATAAGACCAGCATCCAGCGCAAGATTTTTCAGCACCGTTACAAAAATCAAAAGCGGCAATGCAAACATCATGTGCGCCACCATCAATCCGAAATGGCCGAATACAAAGAAGAGAACGTCTCCCGACAGGCCGAAGAATTTTGGTTTGCTCAAGGTCTTTTCCTTTTCTGTTATTCGCCCATGGCCGTGCCTTCGCGGCGCGGGTCCGCCGCGCCGGTCATGACACCGTTTTGAAATGATATGGCCGTGAGGCCGCTGTTCAAATCCTTGATCTCGACAGGATGTCCTTTCGCGCGCAAAGCATCCTCCAGATAATACGCCTCTTTTTCCATCTCGATGCCCTTGCCGCGGTTCAGGATATTGGGAGACGCCAGCGCACCCACAATAGTCTGCTTCCAATCGATCAGCTCTATAATCCGTTCCAGAACATATCCCACAATCGCGCTGCCGCCCGCAGAACCGATCACAAGGAACGGCTTTCCGTCCGGCGAGAAGATAATCACAGGCGTCATGGTGGAACGCGGGCGCTTGCCGCCTTCCACGCGGTTGGCCACCGCTTTGCCGTCTACTTCGGGAACGAAGGAAAAATCGGTGAGCTGATTGTTAAGCACAAAGCCATGCACCATCATGCGCGATCCGAACAAGTCTTCCACGCTGTCGGTCATAGATACGATATTGCCCGCCGCATCGACGATGGTGAAATGCGTTGTGCCCGGCGGTTTTGGGTACACGGGTTCGGCGGCTGGCTCTTTCTTGCCCCACCCCGGCGGCGTGCCTGGCATGATTTTCTGCGCGGCCTGCGCCGGCGATATCAATGCCGCTCGGCTCTTCAGATATGCTTTATCCAGCAGGCGCTCGCCCGGCGTGGAAACGTAATGCGGATCGGCCATGTAGTAATTGCGGTCGGCGAATGCAAGGCGCGAGGCTTCGGAAATCAAATGCCATGCTTCAGGGTCCGTCGGCCCTTTGCCGGCAAGATCGAAGTTTTCAAGAATGCCGAGCGTCATCAGCAGCGTCAGACCGCCCGATGTCGGCTCGGGCATCGTGCAGACCAGATAGGCGCGGTATGTGGAGCAAATCGTCTTGCGTTCGATGGCTTCGTAATTCGCAAGATCCTCGATGGCGAGTAGGCCCGGATTCTGGTCGTCCTCGCGCACGGCTTTGACGATGGCTTCGGCAATATCGCCCTTATAAAATCCGTCCGCGCCTTCTATGGCGATTTTGCGAAGCGTGCCGCCGTACAAAGGGTTGACCAGCCTGCCGCCTTCATTGATCGGCGTCACCGCATCGGGAAAAAAGTAAAGTTGTGTCGGCGTGAATTCGCGCAGATTGTCGTAGTCGTATTCGACCAGAGAGGCCAGACGCGGCGTCACCGTGAATCCCGTTTCCGCCACACCGATGGCGGGCGAAAACAGATCGCGCCACGGCATGCGGCCGAAACGCTTGTGAAGCATCTCGAGCAATTTCACCGTTCCGGGAACGCCGACCGACCGCCCCCCTATGGCGGCGTCGTAAAATTCCATCGGCTTGCCGTCCTCGCCGGTGAACAGATACCGTCCTGCCGTTGCGGGGGCCGTCTCGCGTCCGTCGAACGAATAGAGCTGCTTGGTGCGCGCATCGTAGTAAAGAGCGAATCCGCCGCCGCCAAGGCCTGAGCTTTGCGGCTCCACCAACCCCAACATCAACTGTACGGCCACCGCCGCATCCGCCGCACTGCCGCCGCGTTTTAAAACGTCGTAGCCCACTTTCGTGGCTTCGGGATGCGCGGTCACCACCATGATGCGGCTACCGTTCGCGCTGCTACCCGCCTGCACGGGCGTGGACGGCTCCGGCGTAGAGGGGGCGGCATAAACGCCCGGAACCGTCGGGTAATTTTGGGCGCTAACGCCCTGAATCGGCAAGACAATCAGGAGCGCGGCCAAAGCGCACATTTGCCGCAGGGCGCGTCTTCGCGTAGAATGGGAATTATAGCGTTTCATTAGGACTTGCATTTCCGCGGGATTGTCTGTAGGAAACAGGCCTACATGTATGATTTTACTCATACAATTTTAAGAAGGAAAGAGGTGATTTGATTTGGTTACAGTAACCGTTCGCGATAACAATGTTGAACAAGCTCTGCGTGTTCTGAAAAAGAAAATGCAGCGTGAAGGCATCTTCCGCGAAATGAAACTGCGTCGTGACTTCGAAAAACCTTCTGAAAAGAAGAAACGCGAAAAGTCCGAGGCTGTCCGTCGCTGGAGAAAAGTCGAGCGCAAGCGCAAAGATCGCGATTAAGGTTCGCTACTTTTGACCTATCAAATTGAAACCGCCCCTTTCGGGCGGTTTTGCTTTTTCAAATGAATGGATGCATCTCCCGCCCCTGCCTGTCATATACTGGCTGGCTGACTTTTCTCCATTTCGACCTGTCGAACGGATCGGTAATAGCCCTATAAGAATAATCGGGGGTATCATTGACCAATCTTAACTCATCGCGCCGGCTGTCCAGCACATAATCCCCTTGCTTGGTCCTCACGATCAAAACCACATGCGAATAACCGCGAGCGACATCCAAAAACGCCAGAGACATTGCCGACTTCGGCAAAACACGCTCCAGAATTTTGCGCTTGTAGAGAGCATAGTCCTCGCAATCGCCGCGCAGGTATGGCCTTTTGTCCTCCTTGGGAATTGTCCAGTAATCATCGCGGCCATAACGGGTTCTATCGCTGACATAACGAAAACGCCTGTTCACTTCGCGGTTTATCTCACGAAGCATATTCATCATTTCTGGCGAGAGATCGGCGTAGATCGTGCCACCGTCTTCAAAATCGCACTCTTCAGGGTCTCGTTCGCAAAATTGTTCATGGCGGTGAAAACCATTATCATAGTCGCCACTGATGCGGAAAAATTTACTTTTCTGCCCGCGATCTTCGACAGCATTAGCGGAAAGAATATCCGCGTTTTGCGTGTCAACGGGAACTTGCGCGATGCTCTTGCCGACCAGCATGAAAAGCGCTACGGCGCTGGCCATTTTGAATTTTTTGCGAATATTCATGGCCGTTATTATTCCAGAAAAAGCGGAGAAGAAAAACCGTTAAGCGTGTTGCGCCGCCGTTGTTTTCAAAAGCCAGTCTTTTGTGGGCGCATCCAGATACGGTGATAGCTTTTCAAAAACTGCTTTGTGGTAATCGGAAAGCCATTTCTTTTCGGATTCATTGAGCAATCCGAAATCAACGCAACTCAGATCGAACGGTACAAAGGTCAGTGTTTCGAACGCCAGCATCTTTTTGCCCGTGTCCGCACACACGCCGTCCTCATACGCGAGGATCAGGTTTTCAAGACGGATGCCGTACGCGCCTTCCTTGTAATATCCCGGCTCGTTGGACACGATCATTCCTGCTTCCATTGCCTCGGCCCCACGTGGTGACAGGCTTGTGGCCTCTTCGTGCACGGACAGATAACATCCCACACCATGGCCCGTGCCGTGTGCGTAATCCAGATTGCGCTCCCACAAGGGCGCGCGGGCGAGCGCATCGATCTGCGCGCCCGTTGTGCCGACCGGAAATCTTGCGCGCGCCACCGCGATATGGGCTTTGAGCACGAGCGTAAAACGCTCTTTCATCTCTTTGCTGGGTGTTCCGATGGCCATCGTGCGGGTAATATCGGTAGTTCCGTCCGCATATTGCGCGCCGGAATCGAGGAGCAACAAACTCCCCTGCTCCAGCATCTTGGCCGTTTCTTTCGTTGCGCGGTAATGAACGATCGCGCCATTCGAGCCAAAACCTGCAATCGTATCGAACGAGCTGTCGCGGTATTCCGGCGCGGCTTTTCTGAATTCTTCCAGCTTCGCTTCGATATCCAGTTCTGTGATAGTTTCTTTATTTTCCGACAGCCATTTGAGGAATTTCGTTACCGCCGCGCCGTCGCGGACATGGGCGTTGCGCATCGCTTCCTGTTCCGCCGGATTTTTACGCGCTTTCAAAATGATCGTCGGGTCTTTGGCATCGATGATTTTCGCCCCGTGTTTGCGTAGCTCGGTCAAAAACCATTGCGATGTCCGGCGCTCGTCCACAAGAACCGCCTTGTCCATCAGCTTGGCAAAATCCGCCTCCAGATCTTTGGGCGCTTTGATCGACACGCGGTTGCCGAAGGATTTCTGCACTTCCGCACCCACGCGGTTTGCATCGATATACCAGTCCAGCGTCCCGTTCTCATGCGCGATGGCATAGGACAGCGCAACCGGAATATGCGGAATGTCGGAGGAGCGGATGTTCAAAAGCCACGCGATGGAATCGGGAAGCGCGATAATCGCGGCCTGCGCCTTTTTGTCTTTAAGCGCACCTGCAACCTGATCGAGCTTGTCTTGCGCCGATACGCCCGCCGATGACAACGGGAATGCTTCAACCTTGGCTGACGGCGCGGACGGGCGGTCTTTCCAGACGGCATCGAGAGGATTGGCGGGCAACGCCTTCATGGTCAGGCCCTTGTCCTCGAATGATTTGATCTCGCGCGGCGTGTGCAGTTTCGGGTCGTACCCGATCACCGCGCCCTTTTTAGCGATCTTGGAAATCCAGTCCCCTGCCGAGACTTTTGTGCTGTCGTCGGTTTCGAACAAGCTCGCGTCGATTTGCTGTTTTAATTGAATCGTATAGCGCCCGTCGCTCAGCACCGCCGCCTTGTCGGTCAACACGACGGCCACGCCCGCCGATCCGGTAAACCCCGAAATCCAGCGCAAACGGTCGGCCGAGGCCGGAACATATTCGCCCTGATATTCGTCCGCGCGCGGGATGATGAACCCGTCCACCCCCTCTTTTTTCAAGGCGGCGCGCAGATCGTCGAGTTTTTGCTGTAGGGATGAGGCTGTCATACTTTAGAGAATATAGATAAAAAACGAGCGTTACCAAGCCTTTATTAGCCTCCGCTTGCCATAAATTCTGCTTGCGCTTTTTGTGCCGCAATGCAATAAAGGCGGCCATGACACAGACATTCAAACCCGTCCGCAAAGCCGTGTTTCCCGTCGCAGGATTGGGCACCCGTTTCCTGCCCGCCACCAAAGCCATCCCCAAAGAGATGCTCACCGTCGGCGAAGCGCCCCTCATCCAGCATGCCGTCGAAGAAGCGCGCAACGCAGGAATCGAAGAATTTATTTTTGTTACAAGCCCTTCGAAAGAAGCACTGAAAACACACTTCAAGAAAAACGACGAGCTTGAATCTTCGCTCGAGAAAAAGGGCAAGACCGCTATTCTCGAGAAACTCCGCAATTCCAACCTGCCCGATGGCGCATTGAAGACCACCTTTCAAGAACAACCGCTTGGTCTTGGCCACGCCGTCTGGTGCGCGAAGCAATTTATCGGCGGCGAGCCGTTCGCGATTTTGCTTCCCGACGATGTTGTACAACACCCGCGCGGCGCCATCGCGCAAATGATGGATGTTTACAAAAAGCATGGCGGCAACGTCGTGGCGACCAAAGAAGTGCCGCGCGAACAAACCAGCAGCTACGGCATTGTCGATCCGGAATCGGATGATGGAAAAATAGTCTCCATCAAAGGGTTGGTTGAAAAACCTAAACCAGAAAATGCGCCAAGCAATCTGTGCGTCGTCGGCCGTTACATCTTACAGCCAGAAGTGTTTGAATATCTTGATGCTTTTGAAACCGGTGCTGGCGGCGAAATCCAGCTGACCGATTCCATGGCGAAACTGATCGGCAGACAGCCGTTCCACGGCGTGCGCTTCGAAGGCGGCCACTATGACTGCGGCTCGCGCCTAGGCTTCATTGAGGCGAACGTGGCTTTTGGTCTGGCCGATCCTGAAATCGCGGATGCGGTCCGGAAAATTCTGGACAATTACAGATAGTCGCCCACAATAGGGCGACATTTTCCGAACCAAGATCAGGAACCGCCCTATGACCACTACCGCCGTCCCGCAAGCCGAACCCGCCGCGCCCGCAACCGAAGAACCGAAGAAGAAAACCGCGAGCGTAATCGAACTTCTGGCATCGCGCATCTGCCACGACCTTGTCTCCCCTGTCGGCGCGATCAACAACGGCGTGGAATTCATGGAAGAAACGGGCGACGATCCGGAACAGCGCAAAGAGGCGCTCGGCCTGATCTCCCACAGCGCGTCCCAAGCCGCCGCCAAATTGATGGCCTTCCGTATTGCTTACGGCTCTGGCGGACGCGATCCCAACGTCAAACCCGAAGATGTCCAAAAAGCCTTCTCGCAACTTATTTCCGGCGACGGCAAAATAACGCAGGCATGGGACCCGCATGGCAACCTCGGCCCCAAACCTCTTCCCTACGCCTATTGCAAGATGCTGATGGCGGGGCTGATGCTCGCGGCCGAATGTCTGGTCAAAGGCGGCTTCGTCATGGTCCGCCCCGGCGAAGGGGATCAAACGCTCATTATCGCCGAAGGCGATTCCGTGCTGGTGCGCGACGGCGTCGAGGCCGCGCTGAAACAGGAAATTGAGGCTGACGATCTTGACCCCCGCCTTGTCCACCCTTACGCGATTTCCGTCATCGCTTCGCATTATGGTTATAATTTGCGAATCAAGGACCGCAAGGAAGACCGCATTACGTTTGCGCTGGATTGCCCATCCGCGCCTGCGCCTGAAACGGCTCCGTCGGCCTAATTCAAATTTGCATCAGCGAGAGTAAACTTTTATAAATCCCGCATGAAAAAAGTTGCTGAGTTCAATAAGGCCGTTGGCAGTCTAACCGCCGCATTCAAAAATCTTTTCACCATCGCGCAAGGCTCTTCCGTATCCGATACGCAGGAAATGATACGCAATGCTCTCCCAGCTATCCGCCAAACCGCCGATAGCCTTTCCCCCCATATTCCGGAAGAAGGTCCGGGCCGCTACCCTTATCATGGCCTGTATGTCGAACTATACCGCCTTGAACGCCTTTCTATCGCAGAACAGCGCGATCCGCGCATGCTGCGCTCGGACCTGCTCGGCGCCCTGCTGGGGGGCGAAAGCCATTCCCGCAATCTGGAGGCCGATACCAATAGACAAACCGTGCCGCACCCCCGCCATGAGCCGAAAGTCCCATTCTAGGCCGTTCGCATTCTGCATGCGGGCGTCAGATGGCTCTTTTATTTATTTTCCCTTGCGTTACAATGGATTTGGCACCGACGGGTAATCTCTCGTTAACTCTCTTCTGCCATTCTCTAGTGTATTAGGCGTTTTTTCTGTCTTTTCGATCATTCAACACGCGAAGAACCGCGTGAGGGGACTTATTCATGGACGATCTCATTACCGAATTCCTGACGGAAACAAACGAAAGCCTCGGCGCTTTGGACCTTGATATGGTCCGCCTCGAACAAAATCCCAACGACAAGGAGCTTATCTCCTCCATCTTCCGCTTGATGCATACGATCAAGGGAACTTGCGGCTTTTTGGGTCTGCCACGCCTTGAAACGGTCGCGCACCGCGCCGAGAACGTTATGGGCCGCTTCCGTGACGGCGATCTCGAAGTCACCCCCGCTTACGTTACACTCATCTTTGAATCTTTCGACCGCATCAAATTGATTGTCGCGGGTCTGGAAGAAACCGGCTCCGAACCGGCGGGCGACGATTCCGCGCTTATCGAAAAACTCGATGCCGTTTATGAAGGACGCGATGGCAACACGGCCAATGACAAAGACGGCTCCAAGGGCGACGGCAACGAAGACGAATTACAAGCTTTGTTCGATGCCACCCCCATTCTCCCGCAAGATCAGTGGCACACTATTGTGACGGTACCGGAAGGCGATGATGCGGACACCGCAAAAGCGATGGAAGCCGCCGCTTCGGCTCCAACTCCCGAACCAGTCCCTGCGCCTGTTGCGGCAACACCGGCACCGGCAAAAACGGCCCCCGCTCCCGCGCCTGCCGCAAAGGCCGATGATCACGGCGCAAAAGCAGCCGGTGGCGATCTCGCGTCGCAATCGCTTCGTGTCAACATGGACGTGCTCGAGAACCTGATGACGCTGGTTTCCGAGCTTGTTCTGACACGAAACCAGTTGCTACAGATCCTGCGCGCACAAAAAGACACTGAATTCTCCGGTCCTCTACAACGCCTAAACCATGTTGTTTCGGAATTGCAGGAAGGCGTGATGAAGACCCGTATGCAACCGATTGGCAATGCATGGTCCAAGTTGCCCCGCATCATCCGTGACCTTTCGATGGAATTGAACAAGAAGATCGATTTGGTCATGCTCGGCGAAAGCACGGAACTTGACCGCCAGATTTTGGATATGATCAAAGACCCGCTCACGCACATGGTCCGTAACTCAGCCGACCACGGCGTTGAAAGGCCTGAAGACCGTATCAAAGCTGGCAAGCCTGAAACGGGCCGCATCGTGCTGAACGCCTATCACGAAGGCGGGCACATCATCATTGAAATTACTGATGACGGCAAAGGCCTGCCCCTTGCGAAGATCAAAGAAAAGATCATCAAGAACGGCCTCGCCACCGAAGATGAAGTCGCCCAGATGTCCGATTCCGTCATACAACAATTCATTTTCAAGGCGGGTTTTTCCACGGCCGAACAGGTGACCTCCGTTTCAGGCCGCGGCGTGGGTATGGACGTTGTCCGCACCAACATCGAAAAGATCGGTGGTTCCATCGTTTTGAAATCCGTTGAAGGCAAAGGCTCCACCTTCCTGATCAAGATTCCGCTAACTCTGGCGATTGTTTCCGCACTCATCGTTGAGGCGGGCGGCGAGCGCTTCGCCATTCCGCAGCTCGCCGTGCGCGAGCTTGTTCTGGCGTCGGAAAAATCATCCATCACCATTGAAAAGGTCAATGATACGCCCTTCTTCCGTTTGCGTGACCAATTGCTTCCCCTTGTCTCTTTGCGCGATCTTTTGAACCTCAACACAGAAGAACAAAGCGGTAGCAAATATATTATCGTGGCGCAGATCGGCACGTATCAATTTGGCATTATTGTCGACAAAGTTTTCGATACCGAAGAGATCGTCGTCAAGCCTGTCTCGCGCATTTTGAAAGACATCGAAATCTTCTCGGGCAACACGATCCTTGGTGACGGCTCCGTCATCATGATCCTTGATCCGAACGGCGTAGCCAAAGCAGCTGGCGAAACCGATGTTGCAGAAGCATCGTCGCGTAATGCCGCCAC
>QFQB01000087.1 GCA_003241475.1 Micavibrio aeruginosavorus | reverse complement strand
GGAATCGCGCACGGCGGCGATGAAATTCTGCAGCTGCGTCGGCGCCATCGCGAGCTGGCGGTCTTCGCCGTCGCCGAGCAGGGATTCGCTGAACGCTTGCTCCCATTCCGGCGAAAGCGTGAGTAAAGGCACGAAACCTTGGGAGTTCGTGTTCATATCGCAGATCTGGCGGGCGAGGCGCGAGCGCACATGCTCGGTAATATAAGCGATGTTTTTCGTGTAAACGGTGGCTTCGGCGATGCCTTCGAGGATGGTGGGAAGATCGCGCACTGACACGCGCTCGGATACCAGATTTTGCAGGATGCGCTGCAGTCCGCCCACCGTCATGTGGCCGGGGATGACGTCGGCGACGAGCTTTTGATATTCCTTGGGCAGCTCGTCGAGCAGTTTTTGCGTCTCGGCGTAGGAGAGCAGATCGGCCATGTTGTCTTTGACCAGCTCTGTAATGTGCGTCGTGATAACCGTGGGCGCATCGACAACCGTGTAGCCTTTGAAATGCGCTTCTTCGCGATACTGTTCATCAATCCACATGGCGGGCAGGCCGAAAGTCGGCTCCACCGTGTTCTCGCCGGGGAGCGTGATGGCGGCGCCCGTCGGGTCCATCGCCATCAGCATGCCCGCGCGCACTTCGCCGCGCCCGGCCTCGATCTCTTTCACCTTCACGATATAGGTGTTGGCGGGGAGTTGCAGATTGTCTTGGATCCGCACGGCGGGAAGAACATAGCCCATGTCCTCGGCCAATTGCCGACGCAGGCCTTTGATCTGGTCGGTGAGCTTGTTGCCGCCTTCGCCTTGCACCAAAGACAGCAATCCGTAGCCGAGTTCTAGACGGATGATGTCCATTGCGAGCGCTTTGGAGATTGGTTCTTCGGCGGGTTTCGCGCCGGGCGTGCCGGGCTTGGGCGGGGCGAGCGCGAGCGCCTTGGCTTCTTTGTCCGCTTCCTGACGCTTCCACGACATATAGGCAAGACCGCCGAACACAGCCGCCATGAAGGCGAACGGTGTAAAAGGAACCGCAGGCACGACGGCAATGAGTAGCATCAGCGTTGCCGTAAAGGCCATAGCCTTCGGATAACGCGAGAACTGGTCAAGCAATGCTTTATCAGCAGTGCCTTCAACACCGGCCTTGGACACCAGAAGACCGGCGGAGATAGAAACGATCAAGGCTGGAATTTGCGAAACCAAACCTTCACCGATGGTAAGGATCGTGTAGGTCTGCGCGGCATCGCCGAGGCTCATGTCTTCTTGGACCGTGCCGATAATGATCCCGCCGATGATGTTGATGAACACGATGAGAAGGGCCGCGATAGCATCGCCGCGCACGAATTTCGCCGCACCGTCCATGGCCCCGAAGAAGCCGGATTCCTGTTCCAGCTCCTTGCGGCGGATTTTGGCTTCGTCTTCGGTGATAAGGCCCGAGGACAAATCGGAGTCAATCGCCATCTGCTTTCCGGGCATGGCGTCCAAACTAAAACGCGCCGCGACCTCGGCGATACGCCCCGAACCCTTGGTAACAACCACGAAGTTGATGATGATTAATATCGCGAACACGACCGCGCCGACAATGAAGTTGCCCGAAATGATCAAGCCGCCAAAGGCTTGAATAATGGCTCCAGCGGAATCAGTCCCCTCATGCCCATGCGCCAAAATTAATCGCGTGGCGGCAATGTTGAGGCCAAGCCGTAACGCCGTGGAGATCAGCAATACCGTCGGGAAGGTTGAAAATTCGAGCGGCTTGCCGATCGACAGCGTGAGCATCAGAATAAAAATTGAAAAGAGAATGGAAACCGCCAGCCCCAGATCCAGCAAGAATGTGGGAATAGGGATCAACATGAAAACAAGGATCGTCACGATCCCGACGGCCAGAACCGTATCTCCACGCAAAACGCCGCTGAACGCGGTTTTCGTCTGGCTAAGGCCGCTATTGCTCGCGGCGGGTAAATTCGGGGAGGGTGTGGCCATTGAAACTTTTAAAAAGGGGTCCGGAAAGGGATGAGAATTCTTAAGATATTTTACTGTGTCGGGGGGCGGATTGTATAGGGAATTTGTCCCGCGTCCATCTTCCTTTCCACAATTGCCCGTGTTTCAAAAGACCATCGAAACCAATAATTTACATTGTTAAAGCGGGGCTTTTCTTTGCAAAAGCGGCGAACTGGCTTAGACTTGCGTATAAAGAGGCTTGCCATTTGCTATAATTTGGCATAGTTATTGAAAATAATATTTCAAAGGGGTCATGCTATGAAAGCCGTTTCGTTCGTCAAACTTTCCATTTCCACCCTCGTTCTGGCGCTTGCCGGATGCAGCCACTACAGTGATGAGCTCTCCGCACTGGATCGTGAAATGAAAACGCCGCCTGCGGCCGTAATGGCTTATAACACCGCGGCGCCGCAGGATATCGCGCCGGCCGCAGGCGGCGCGCCGTCCATGACGCTCAATCAATATCTGACGCATGATTATTACGACATGGCGCGCTACGAGAACGACAAGGCCTATGATTACAAAGCCTCCCGAGCATTCACGACCAAAGCGGTGATGGCTTCCAAAGGCAAAACGCCGATGCCGTCGAAAATTTCCGAATACGATGTTTCGGACGCGCTGGTTCCCGAACTGACAACGGCGCGCAATGAATTGATTGCCGCGCTGAAAACCAAAAACATTCCGGAGAACGCCGCCGCGCTCGCCAAAGCGCAAACCCGTTATGATTGTTGGCTTGATCGCGCGGAAGAGGCTGTTGAGGAAACGCATTACGCTTCTTGCAAAAGCGAATTCGAAGCCGCCATGGCCTCGCTGACGACGCCCGCGTCCGGCGATACGGTTTTCCAGATCGGTTTCATGCAGACCAGCGCCGTTCCAGACGAAGCCGCGCAAAAGCGCCTTGAATATATTGCCCAGCTTTTGACGGCGCCGCAGAATGCCCCGATGAAAGTGGGCCTGAGCGCGCCGGCGGGTGAAATCGGTTTGAGCAGGCTCAAGGCCGTACAGATGATGCTGGTGAACAAGGGCATAGCGGCCGAACGCGTCGTGATGATCGCACCGGAAGCGATGCAGGCCAGTGCGCCTGTTTCGGAAAACATCGGCGGCACGGTGCAGGCTGTTCTGATCGGCGTTCCGGAAAACGCCGCGCAGACAACCACGACCTTTGTTCCCGTAACGCCGCAGACGGTTCAGTAATATCGAAAAACCCGCCGGATGGCGGGTTTTTTATTGGTGCATACTTGGAAAAACTTTATGGCCTCTGCAGGGCAGGGTGATAAAGTAATAAAGTCGTTGTTCCTATCACAGATCCAATCTCTATGCGCTTTTTCCTTCATCTTAGCTTTTTGATCACCCTGAGCGCCGCCTTTCCTGCGGATGCGCAGGCCTTTGAAATAAAGAATTCCAATACGCAGGAAAATATTGCGCCGGATTTCGATATGTTCCCCGATGGACTGAAGCAAAAAGCGATAGCGCCTGTAGCCATGAGCGATGCGATCGAAAAGCAGGGGAGCATCAGCCGCTTTCAACGACACGTTATTTCTTTGAATGATGGGAACAACCCGCATTCCTCTCCGGCATCGCAATACTTCGACGATGTGATGGATCATCTGGAGATGCTGATGGCGCCGGAAATCGAAAAGAACAACAAGATCGCCGTGCTACAGGAAAAAATCCCGGGCTATAAATTCTAGAAGTTAAATCCCGCCGCCGACGGCAGGGGGGATTTCCACGCCTTCATCTTTGTACTGCGAGAGCTTGTTACGCAACGTGCGGATGGAAATGCCAAGAATATTCGCGGCGTGCGTGCGGTTGCCAAGGCAATGACCGAGCGTGTCGATAATCATATCGCGTTCGACATCGGCAATCGTGCGGCCGATCAGAGATTCTACGGCGCCGGAATTTTTTACGCCGCCGACAGAAGCGGGAGCCGAAGAAATGGCGCCAACGCCGGCAGGGTCCGGCGCTTTGCCGGGCGTAGCGGCAGAAGATGCGGTGGATGCCGTGAAGGCGCTGTCCTGCAGGTGAATGGCATCGGGCTCCATCTCGTCCTCGATGCTCATCAGGATCGCGCGGTGCATGGTATTTTCCAGCTCGCGAATGTTTCCGCGCCATGGATAGGCGGCGAGTTTTTGTTCGGCGGCTTTGGATATTTTCTTTTTCGCAACGCCGTTCGCGTCGGCGTATTTGTCTGCAAAGAATTTTGAAAGCGGGATGATATCGTTCGGGCGCTCGCGCAAAGCCGGCAGGCGGATATTCACGACATTGAGGCGGAAATAAAGGTCTTCGCGGAACTCGCCTTTTTGCACGGATTGTTCGAGGTTGCGGTTCGATGTCGCTAGAATGCGCACATCGACTTTAACGGCGTCGTTTGATCCTACGCGCGTGATTTCTTTTTCCTGAATGGCGCGGAGCAGCTTTGCCTGCAGCAACGGATGCATTTCCGACACTTCGTCGAGTAGCAATGTGCCGCCGCTGGATTCTTCGAATTTGCCGATACGGCGCGCGTTTGCTCCGGTAAAAGCGCCTTTTTCATGGCCGAAAAGCTCGGATTCCAGAAGGTTTTCAGGGATCGCCGCGCAGTTGACGGCGATGAACGGACCATCCTTGCGTTTGGATTTTTTGTGCATGTAGCGCGACATGACTTCCTTGCCCGTTCCGGATTCACCGGTGATAAGGACGGTGGCTTCGGATGGTGCGATCTTGTCGGCGAGTTTTAAAACATTTTGCATGACAACGTCGTTTGCGATCATCGACGATGGTTCTTCCGTTACGGCTTCCAAAACGGCGGCAATCAATTCCGCATCGGGGGGAAGAGGGACATATTCTTTTGCGCCGTCCTGAATGGCTTTGACGGCGGTGCGGGCATCCGATCCGATGCCGCAGGCGACAACGGGAATGGCGATGCGGTTTTCTTCGAGCGCGGCCACGAACGGACCGATCTTTTGTTTGACGTCGCACATGACGACGTCCGCGCCTTTGCCGTTCAGTAGCGCGCCGAGCGCTTGTTCGGTGTCTTCGCAGTGGATGACCTTCGCGCCTTTTTGCAGGGCGATTTTACCCGCGATGCTGATGTATCCTTCAAGATGTCCGACGATCATTAAACGCATAGTTCTTTAGTCTTTCTTTTTATAACTGTTTGCAATCCACCATTTCTTGATGAACGGCAAAGTCATGGTAGAGAACAGGTAGCCGAATACCGGCACCGTTGCATGAAGATAGCTTTTTTCCAGCCCGAGTACAGGAAGATAAAAGACAAGGAATACGTAGGTGAGGGAGGCGATAAAGAAACGGCGGGTCCAGGATGTCTCCCATGCCTTGTCCGCTTCGACGCGGGCGTTTCTTTGTGCGATGATTTCAAAATCCGTCATGAGCATCAGCTCCGGTCGGATTTGACGATCTCGGTCATGGTTACGCCGAGCTTGTCTTCGACGACGACGACTTCGCCGCGCGCAACAAGGCGGTTGTTCACATAAATGTCGATGGCTTCGCCGACCTTGCGGTCCAGTTCGACGACCGCGCCGCGTCCCAGTTTCAAAAGCTGACTGACCTGCATGGTGGAACGGCCCAGCACGGCGGAAATTTGCACGGGAATGTCATAGATGGCGGAGACGTCGTTGGCCATAGGCTCACCGATCGCCCATTCCTGTTCCGCTTCGCGCGCGCCTTCGGCTTCGGTGATTTCACCGTAAGATAGGTCTTTTTCCTGCGTCTCGTCGCTCATGGCTCTTCTCCCTCGACGCTGGCTGATTCGCCTGCGCTCTCTGATAATACAACACTCTGGTCCGCTTCACTATTCCCGAATTCCGCTGTTTGCGGTAAGGGGCCGCCTAGTAAAGCTTCAAGATGGCTACGGATATCCCGGGCCGTGCGCACCGAATCCCTCACCGCGCCGCCATCGCCCCATTCCATGGTACAGTCGCCGGGAGAAAGGGCAGGGTCTTCGATGACGCGCCAAAGCACCTCTTCATGTTCGGAGGCGCGTAAGCGGGAGATTAACGTTTCAACCTCGCCTTTGAGGCCTGCGGGCACGCAAATCTTGATTTCTTTTGTTTTTCTGTGCTCTGCGAGCGTTTTTTCAATCGCTTTCAAGGCTTCGCCGTGGCCGACCCGTTCATTGAGGGAGGGAAACAGGAGGTCCACGATCATGACGCCAAGGCGCAACGCCTCTTTTTCAAAGATGTTTTCGCGCATCGTTTCGGCGGCAAAAAGACGGGAAAAATTTTCTGCGATCTTCTCGAGGCTTTGCGCGACAAATTGTTCGCGGGATTCTATTTGTTCCTTCTGGCCCAGCTGGCGGCCCTGTTCGAAGGCAATATCCTTGGCCGCGGACAGCTCTTCTTCGGAAAATGTGGGGGGCGGCGGTGGCAGATCTTCGACAACTTCCTCCTCGTTCTTCGGCGGAGCGTCGAAGATGTTCTTGTCGAAAAAGAATTTGCGGTCTTGGTTCACGGTTGCGTTTACGCCTTATGCCCGGATGATTAATAAATAAGCTCGTCTTCCTCGTTGCCGCTGGCAATCGTGATTTCGCCTCTGGCCTCCAGGTCCTTGGCCACGCCCACGACATGAAGCTGGGATTCTTCCACGTCTTTCAAACGCACAGGTCCCATAGCGGCCATGTCCTCGCGCATGATTTTGGCGGCGCGTTCCGACATGTTGGAAAAGAAAAGGTCGCGCAAGGTCTCTGTTGCGCCTTTGAGGGCGGCGGGTAGTTTGTCTTTGTCTGCAGCGCGGATGATCGCCTGAATACCCGCTGGTGTGATTTTTTGCAAATCTTCGAAGGTAAACATAAGCGAACGGATCTTTTCCGCCGATTCTGGCACCGTTTTTTCCAGCGCGTCCATGAATTTAGATTCCGCCGCACGGTCGAGGTTGTTGAAAATCTCGGCCATATGCTCGTGGGAATCGCGGCGCTGCGTTCTGGCAAGGTTAGACATGAATTCCTGACGCAGAGTTTTTTCAACATCCTCGAGAACATCTTTTTGGACGGCTTCCATACGGAGCATGCGATGTATCACTTCGAGGGCAAAGCTTTCGGGGAGTAGCGCGAGAACCTTGCCCGCATGGTCGGTTGTGATCTTCGACATCACGACGGCAACGGTTTGTGGATATTCTTTTTGCAAAAAGTTGGCAAGGATATCCTCGTTTACGTTGGCAAGCTTTTCCCACATGGTGCGGCCTGCGGGGCCGCGGATCTCTTCCATGATCTGGTCGATTTTTTCCTTGCTCATACCGGCTTTGAGAAGGAGGCGTTCAGTGGATTCTTGGCTTCCCACCAGCGTGCCGCTCGAACTCATCTGTTCGGCGAAATCAACAAAAAGGCGTTCGACTACATTCGCGTTGACTTTGCCGAGTGTCGCCATAGTCTGGGAAAGCTCGAGGATTTCTTCGTCATCCATATGTTCAAAAATCTTGGCGGTGTAATCTTCGCCCAACGCCAGCATGAAAATGGCTGCCTTTTCGGTGCCTGTGAGCGTTCTATAATCTTCCCTGACGCGCATCGCCATATTGAGCTTACCCCGTTTTTCCCATTACTCCGTGCTCATCCAGCTACGGATAACCGAAACGGTTTCCGCCGGATAAGCATCGACGATATCTTCAACTTTTTTGACGGTGGAGGCTTTGACCTTGCCCTCGACTTTTTGCATGTCGATCATGCTACCGTCTTCTTCATCATCAAGATTGGCTTGTTCGAATTGTTGTGCTGGACCTTCAAGAGCTGGTGCGCGCGGCCCTGCCGCGATCAGGTCTTTTTCGGCTTCGTCATCGAGTCCGGTGCCGCCTTCGGATTGGAGCAGGCGGCCCACCATCGGCTGAAGTACCAGCAAGATGACAAGGATAATCATGACAGCCACGGTGAGCACTTCGGCCACATCGAGCAGTTTGTTTTTGTCAAAGCCGAACAGCGTATTGTCCGGGAGGTCTTCGGAGGTATCGACTTCCGCAAACTGCATGTTCACGACTTCGAGCGTATCGCCGCGGTTTGAATCAAAGCCAATGGCAGAGCGAACGAGGGCGGCAATCTTATCAAGTTCGGCATCCGTCCGGGGCTCGTAGGTTTTTGTGCCGTCTTCGTTGGTTTTATATGTGCCATCAACAAGTACGGCAACGGAAAGGCGTTTGACATCGCCACCTTCGCGCACTGTATTGCGGATAGTTTTACTAATTTCGTAATTGGTTGTCTCTTCGGTACGGTTGCTGTTGGAACTTGTGCCGCCTTCACCCAGATTATCTGCGCCGACGCCGGGCAGGTTGTTTTCAACGGATACGTTGTCGGCATTGCCGGCTTCTCTTTCTTGCGATCCTTCTT